>JBAUFS010000074.1:0-16917 GCA_049679255.1 Candidatus Rhabdochlamydia sp. | reverse complement strand
GCAAAATGCTAGTCTTGAGAAATCACCGACCAAGGTCGTGGTTTCTCAAAAGAACCATATTTTTGCATCTATTGTTGCTTATTGCAAACTTGAATTTCTTAAAGTTAAAACATCATTAAACCATTTTGCTCTCAAATACAAATTACTCATAAGAGCAAATCAAAGGGCATTCCAAGAACTTAAAAAATTATATGAAAGAACTGCTCCTGCGTAAGGTGAGCTCTCTCATAAAAAATACACCTGAATGAAAAAAAGAACTATCTTTTAAGTTTAATTACTAGAGTTTAAATTCTGCTACACTTATAGATTCTGTGATACGATGTTCTAGGTCGGATAGGGAGCTCAGTATATCATCAAAACTGACAGGCTCAAGTAAGATCCATGTCCCGCATCTGGTAATCACGTCGCAATTTAGGCAACCTTTCCGCTCTAGGAACAAGACGAAAGGTCCCAGGTTTTGCCTGGTCATAGTTTGCCCACGAGTCGCGAAAGAATAGATTTTTCCATGAAACAACTCTATCTCGAAGGTCATGGTGATCAATGGATAAAGGATTTTCTTGGAAATTCCTAAAGCATCTGCTATTTTTGATCCTGGCTTTCCTTAAGTTTTTACAGAGCTGCTCTGCATTTAACTTAAATTCTTTATCGTAGTTTCTATTTTGTCTAGAACATATAAAATCTTCTTCTAAATTGATTTTATTTGCCTGTCTTCTATATGTCTTTAAACTCCTTCAAACAATCATATCTCACGATTAAAATTTTAATCATTTTACAGATCCTCTATTGGTTATGCAAGAGACCGAATATTTTTTTAATGCGGTTAAATAGAGTAAGAAAAATATTTTATAAATAAAAAAATTTGTTGATTTTTTCTAATTGATTCTCTATAAACCTCTTTTTTTCGAAATAGTAAAAAAAATGGCAAAAATTTATAGATGAAAAATAATCCGATTTTTGAGCTCCTTCAGTTACTGATTAATGCTAAAGGACCTTGCGGGGAAGAAGATGAGATACGTGCTGTTTGCAAACAAAAACTGCAACCTTTAGTTGATGAAATGTGGGTCGATGCTGCAGGAAATTTGATTGGTAAAATTATAGGAAGCCAGCCAGATCCTTTGCAATCTGTAAACCTGATGGTCCATATGGACGAACTCTCTCTCATTGTTAAAAGAATTAATGAAGACGGTTCTCTTCGCGTCAATCCTCTAGGTGCTATCTATCCTTTTAATTTTGGTCAAGGCCCTGTGGAAATCATGGGCGATAAAAAGCAATTCTCAGGAATTCTTTCTTTTGGATGCATGCATATCACAAAAGAAACTCCTGCCGTCAATAAAATGATCCCTGAAGAGTATCGAGGGTTGGGCAAATCTCCTGCTTGGGAAGATGTGGTAATCATTACTCGAATGACGGTAGAGGAGCTGAAAGAAGCTGGCGTGCATCCTGGCACGCGTGTGGTCATAGGGAAAAGCTTGCGCCAGCTGCATTATTTCCAAGATTGCATTGCAGGTTATTTTTTAGATAACCGCGCTTCGATTGCCATTGCTTTAACAGCGCTGAAACAAATAAAAGACAAAAATAAGAAGCCTAAAAAAGATATTTATTTTGTAGCCACTTGCTCAGAGGAAATGGGAGCCCATGGGGCTTCATATGCTGCGCGCACGCTCTCTGCATCTATTACTCTTGCCATTGATGTCGGGCCTGTAGCAAAAGAATATAATACTGTATTAAGTCCTTCCCCCATTATCGTCTATCAAGACGCTATTGCTCTCTATGACAAAAAAATCTGTGACCAAATGGTTTCTTTAGGAAAAAACCTTGGTCTAACACTGCAACGTGCGGTCTTTGGAAGTTATGGATCGGATGCTTCTTTAGCTTATAGTCGAGGGCAGTCTGCAAAAGCAGGCCTATTGTGCTTTCCTGTTGAAAATACTCATGGGTATGAAATCGCTCATAAGGATAGTCTCAACCAATGCGCTGATCTTCTTGAAGCATATCTGTGTGATTGATATAGGAGTTATGCTCCAAAAGAAGGGTTCAGGCTTTTTTACTGACTCTTCATGTAAGAAATATTAGCCTCTTTTTCTTACAAAATATTGTAATGTTGCCCTACCTAAAAGATAAAAATTGTTCCTGTTAGCTTTTCTCAAAAAAACACAATAGACGAACTACTTTTTAAGAATACTCTTATACCTGTATTCCTTTTCATTCCTATAAAAAACCCTCATTTCTTTATACACCTCTTCTTTTAAACCAAAGTAATTTTTGCAAGAAGGAAGGCTATTTAAGAAAAGCTTGCCATAGGATTTACTTAAGAGACGATGGTCTAAGCATACTATGCACCCTCTATCTTGTTGTGATCTAAGTAGTCTTCCAAAGCCTTGTTTAAATTGAATAATAGCTTGAGGCACACTATATTCTAAAAAAGGATTTTTGCCATCTTGGCGAATCGCTTCTATATAGGCCTCATGCAAAGGATCAGAAGGAACAGCAAAGGGAAGCTTTACAATAATCACGCATTTTAGAGCATCTCCTGGAACATCAACTCCTTCCCAAAAAGAATCTGTAGCTAGCAATACTTGTCCTGGGGTTTGTTTAAATTTTTCAAGCAACATATGTCGAGGAAGATCTCCTTGTTTGAGGATAGGATAGGAGCTCTGTAATCTGTGAAAACAATCGTGTAACATCTCAAAAGAGGTAAATAACACAAATACGCTCCCTTGAGTAATTGCTATTATCTCTTCTATTGTTTGCACAATATGTAGCAAAAAGTATGGATCTGAAGGCAGAGGGATATCTTTGGGAACTAAAAAAAGCGCCTGAGTATCAAAAGAAAAAGGAGAAGGATAGATCTTTTCTTGAATTACCTTATCTATTTGATCTAACCCTAAGGTGCGTTTTACAAAAGAAAAGCTATTTTGCGTAGTAAGCGTTGCACTACATAAAACAGCTGCGTGTAAAGGAGTAAAAAATTGTTTACCTAAAAAAAGAGCTATATCTAGATTTGCATCTATATAAGAAAGGTTTTGAGCGGTTTTCTCTAACCATTGCACTCTTTTTATGCTTGGATCATTGATGCAAAATAGAGAAATTTTTTTACTCTCTTCTTCTAAACGGCTTTTAAGAGAATGCAACTCTAGTGCATGTGTGTGTAGCTTTTCTTCCGAGTATTGATCTAACTCTTGCTTTAAATCTTGAATGATCACAGCAAGCCCCATGAGCTCTTTTGCTAACATCTCAAGAGAGGGCAGGATTTCTTCTTTCCAAATAGGGGTTTGTTTAAAGGCATCTGTAATGCGATATTTAGCATCTATTTTACTAAAACAATCATGCGTAAAAACTTGCTCTATTTGCAAACCACAAACTTTTTTTTGTCCGAGTATATCAACTTCTATTTTTTGCTGAAGCTCTAAAGAGTAACGATTCAGTCCTAAAAGATCTTTTCTAATCAGTCTACATAAAGAGTTTTCTGGTTGGGTTTCTGAAAATAAACGAGACAAAAGATATAAAAGATAACGCTTATCTAATCGCTGCGCGCTGCTTTGTAGAGCAATTGATTCTAAATGATGCGCCTCATCGATGATCAGGTATTCATAAGGGGGAAGAGGAGAGTCTTTGACTTGCTGTAACCTAGATTTATAATCAGCTAATAAAAGGTGATGGTTAACAATAATAAGCTGTGAGTCTAAGGCTTGTCTGCGAGCTTTGAAGAAATAACATTCCTTATAGTGAGGGCATCTAATGTGATCGCAGCTATCTCTTTCTGCCGATACTTTATCCCAAATGGGTTGGGAAATTTTAAAGGGCATTTCCGAGCGAGTACCCTCCTCAGCTGTTTTAAGTGAGGCTTGCAACAGTCTGATCTCTTGTTCAGGAAAGAACAAAATCTGCTCTTCTAATATTCTTAGCTTCTTTAAACACAGGTAATTATTCATCCCTTTTGCTAAAGAGACTTTTAGATCAACCTGCAATGCTTTAAGTAAAAAAGGGATATCCTTACCAATCAATTGCTCTTGTAGTGCAATAGTATGAGTAGAAATCACAGTGCGTTTTTTATGTTGAATAGCCCAATAGATCGCTGGCAATAAATAGGCTAAGCTTTTTCCAGTACCAGTTCCTGCTTCAATGCAAGCAATTTCTTGAGACTGATAGGCATTGTGAATGAAAAGAGCCATCTCTTTTTGCCCAGTTCGAATTTCAAATCTAGGCAGTTTTTGTAATGGCCCTTCTTTAGAAAAAACAGCTTCAAAAAATTGCTCAGCAGAGCGAATGAACAATTTATTCCTCTTCCAATAGATCCAAGAAAGCCTGCAATTGTTTCGCGCGTGTAGGATGACGCATTTTACGTAGCGCTTTTGCTTCAATTTGTCTGACGCGCTCTCTTGTAACTTTAAAACGCACCCCTACTTCTTCTAAGGTTTTGGGTTTCCCATCAATAAGACCAAAGCGTTCCATTAATACCGTGCGCTCTCGATCTGTCAAAGTAGCAAGCACTTCATTAATTTTATCTTTTAAAATCGCATAGCCCGTTGCTTCAGCTGGCGATTCAATAGCTGTATCTTCTAGAAAATCTCCAAATTGACTTTCTCCTCCATCTCCAACCTCTGCTTGCAGAGAAATAGGATGTTGGGCAATTTTATAAATTTCACGCACACGCTCAGGAGTTATGCCCAGTTCTACAGCAAGTTCCTCGGGAGTAGGCTCTCGACCTGTCTCCATCATGAGCTTCTTAGCTCCACGCAAAACCTTATTAATTGTCTCAATCATATGCACAGGAATACGGATGGTTCTTGCCTGATCAGCGATTGCGCGGGTTACAGCTTGACGAATCCACCAAGTAGCATAAGTAGAAAATTTATAACCACGTCGATACTCAAATTTTTCTACAGCTTTCATTAAACCCATGTTTCCTTCTTGAATCAAATCCAAAAAGGACAAACCACGGTTGGTATATTTTTTAGCAATAGAAATCACCAAACGCAAATTGGATTCTACCATCTCCCTTTTGGCTTCTTGGCTCTTATCCATCCAACGCTGCAACATGCGAACATCTTTTTTAAACTCGTCTAACGTACGCCCTGCAGCTAATTCGCGATTTAATAATTTACGCCTTACCGCACGCAGCTTCCCTGCGGCAAACTTATTTTTCTCTGCCCGAGGGATCAACTCCTGAATCTCTTTTTCCAATATGAGAAATCGCTCGTAAGCGTTAAGGATCACCTCGCCAAAATCTTCAATGATATTGTGACGAAAGTGCATGCGCCTCAAATAAGCTTGGGTTCGAATGCGGCACTTCTCGATTTCTTCTGCGAGTTTTACCTTATCGATTTTTTTCTCTTCTGTACTATAGAGTTCACGCAAAAGATTTTCTAAGATTTGATCTTCTTGCCTAAGCAACATGCATAACTTAGGAAGTACGATTACATAATTGTTTTTGTCCTCTACTTCTTTCTCTGAGATAATCTTATCAAAACGCTCTTTGGAAGAAATAAGATAGTTAGCAATTGAGATGGTTTCACGCGTTGAATAACGGAAACGCATAATAATTTTTTCTATTTGAATTTGCGCTTTTTCAATACGCTTAGAAATTTCAACCTCTTCTTCCCTAGTTAATAGAGGAACCGATCCCATCTCTTTGAGATACATACGTACCGGATCATCGGAGGTTGTCTCAGACCTCTTAGGTAACCCTTCTAGTTCTTTTGCTTCTTTTTTTCGCTCTTTTTGCCTTTCTACTTCAACTTGATTAAGGATTTGAATATCCATACCGCTTAAGAAAATTAAAACCTGGTCGATCTGTTCAGCAGAATCGAACGTCATAGGCAAAATTTCATTAATTTCCTCGTACGTGATATACCCTTGCTCTTTAGCTATAGCGACAAGTTCTTCGACTTTTTGTTGATGCTGTTGTGTAAACAAATTATTAAATGACCCTTTTGACATGTGACTCTAATTAATTTAAGTAAATTATGAATCGATTTTGATAATAATCTTTCTTATTGTCAAGCTACTCTATGTTTATTATCCCCTTATAAAATTGTTTAACATCAAAAGTCTACTTTTTCTATTAAAATTGTAAAAAATTTTTTTTAAAAAAAATGAAATATCTGTGTTATCCCCAATAAGATAAAAGTTTGTATAATTTTTTTAACAGGAAAACTTTTTCTGTAGAACTCTTTTTGCGATTTTGTTTAAGATAGAGGTGATTTTAAAGCGCTACTATCGGTTAAGTGGCTTAAAGCAGCAATTATCGTCTACAACCTATCATAAAATAAAGTTTATCTTAAAAGCATTTTGACGAATTATGCTCTTTTAGGTTATATTTCTTCCATCTTTAAGTCCAAAGGAAAACTTATGGCAAATGAAAAAAAAGACAAGCAAGTAAAGCGCCCTAGTGCAGAAAAACGCAATATACAAAGCAAAAAGCGCAACCTATGCAATCGCGCTCTTAAAGCAAGAGTGGGCAGCGCCTCAAGATCTTTGAAAGAAGCTCTTTCTCAAAAAGATGCTTCCTCCATTCAAGAGAAACTCAATGAAGTTTACAGCTTAATGGATAAAGGAGTTAAAAAAGGGGTGTTTAAAATCAATAAAGCCAGCCGTCTTAAGGCTCGCCTAAGCACAGCAGCTAAAAAGGCTTCTGTGTAATTTGCATTTTGTTAAAATAAATACTTTGTTTTAACTTAAATTGTTTCCTATCCTCCAAAGATACGAAAATCCGGTCAACTATGGCCGGAGTTCTTTTTTTATCTCAAATTCCTAAAAAAAAATTAATCTTTTTTTTCTAATTTGCAAATCCAGCCTGTTTTTTCTTTATAAAAACGGACAAAAAAGACCAAAGGCTTAGTTTGAAATAGCTCAATCCATCCATATATAGCCGATATAGGAATTTGAAAAGTTTTTCTAAAAAATAAACAAATAGGTCTTTCTGGAAGAAGTTGCGTCTGTGCATAAGCAATTAGTTCTTGTGTATCTAGCCCTTTAGGGGCTGCATGTAATGAATATACCAAGCGACAATACCAAGGTTGTTTAGATCTGTTAGAAGGAAAAAGAAAATGCATCATAGGAAACTTAGCTGCTAAAAAAAAAGCTTTGCGAAAAGAAGCTTTTTCTAAGACCAATATTGCGGAAAAGTTTGCCTCCAAAGCAGAAAGATCTATGTGACATGGAGAAGAGAAAAAAAAGAATACTTTGGCTAAAAAGGAAAAGAAAAATTCAGATAACCGAGAGATTAATACCAAAAAAACCAGAAGGGTAAGAACTGCAACAGCAGCAAAGCCATTAGCAGAAGAGAGCTCTAAAAATTGACTAAATACATAAAGAAGAAGAGAAGCAATAAATACTCCTGTAAAACTAAAAAAGTTAGCTGCTGCAATCATTTGCCCTCTTCTTTCATCTTTGCTATTGAGTTGAATAAACGTATCAAAAGGCACAGCAAATAACCCTCCAAATGTACCAATTAAAATCAGAGAGGTCACAACAAGAGGTAAACTTTTTGTAATCGATAGAAACAAAAAATTAATGGCAATGCCCAAGCAGGCCACACAAGAGAGCCCTAGCGCTGTTTTATACCGGGAAAGCTTTCCTGCTAAAAAAGCTCCTGCAGCAATACCTAAAGCAGAAACTAAAAACAAATACCCCCCCGCAATCTCGCTTAAATGCAAGGTTTGAATGGCAAAAGGAATGACATTAAGCTGTGTAAAAGCGCCTATGAACAAAAAAAATGCTGAGCTAAAGATAGCTGTGACTAAATGAGGTGTCAAAGAGGCAATTTTCAAAGTATAGTAAATCTCTTTAAAAAAAAAAGGATGAGCCTTTATTTTTGTCGCTTGCTCCGGTGTCTTTTTAATACCTAAAGCAGCAAAAAAACCTCCTATTGCAATCATGAAACAAATACACGCAACCCAAGTAAATTGACTATGGGTTGTTTCTGTTAAAAAAGAGGCTAAAAAAGTGCCGAAAATAATAGCAAGATAGGACGTTGAGGTGATTAATCCATTTGCTCGAGGAACCACATGTTGCGAAACAAGCTCTGGAATCATTCCGTATTTAGAAGGACTCATCACAGCACTATGAATAGCTAGAATAAATAAAAGGCCATAACAGAGCCAAGGAACTCTTGCTGCAAAAGCAATGATCGCGATCCCCATTGCAAGAACTTCGATCCCCTTCATAAAAACAAGCAACTTCTGCTTGCTTAAACGATCTGCTAAAATCCCTGCATAAGAAGAAAAAAGTAAAAAAGGGATTACATAAATGGCGCCTGTTGCAGAGAGAATAGAACTTGCTTCTGCAGCTCCTAAAGTTTCAATCAGCAAAAATACCATTGTGAATTTAAAAATATTATCATTCACAACCCCTAGAGCTTGAGCCACATTTAAACAAGCTAAAGAACAACGGCCTGTTTTGGAAAAAGAGGGGATCCTTTTAAAAAGCTGTCTAAAACGCATAAAAATAGTATACTAAGATTAAAATGGATTCTTCCCATACACTATAACAAGCTCAACAAAAGAGAGCGAGAATGAAATCTTGTAAAGAAGAGATCTCTTGTCCTTCAACTGCTCTACACTGTACATTTAGCCAAGATATAGAAAGACTTGCCGATAAACTAAAACAAGATCTCATTGCTTCTTCTACTCATCCCTTTAATAAAAAAATCTTGATCACACCCAGTCAGCCTATTAAAGACTATCTCATTGATTTTTTAGCAAAAGAATTGGGGATTGTTACAGGCATACAATTTCTTTCTTTAAAGCAGGCCATCAATGAATGGCTATTTTCTTTTGGGAAAAAAATACCGGATTCTATAGAAATTTCTCTGGTACTAGAAGAGATCATCGAGCAATCTTGGCAAAAAGAGGAAATGAGCAAACTCTATTCCTATATCGCCTGCGAAGAAGAATCTAAAAGAAGTAAAAGAATGATAGGTCTTAGCGATCATCTATCTAATATATTTGAAGAATACGGCACCTATGGACTGCATTTTTTACCTGCTTGGACTAAGAAACCAGGTTGGCAGCAAACATTGTGGAATCAAATATTTTCTTCTCACCCCAACTGGACTTATCCTCTAGACGCCGCTAAATTTTTGCAAACACAGAATAAATCCATTTTTGTATTTGGGTTTTCTTTTCTTCCTCTTTCTTATTTACAAATACTCAAACAAGTCGGTGCTCTTTTCTATTTCTTCTCTCCTTGTGAGCTTTTCTGGGAAGATGTTCACACAGATCGTGAAAGATCCTATTTACGAAAAAAACTAGCCCAAAGAGGAATCAGCATTGAGAAAAGAGAAGAATTAAATCATTATGATGCAGCAGCGCATCCTCTACTAGCTAATTGGGGTAAACTAGGAAGAGCTTTTTTAAAAAACCTTGATCTCTTTTCCTTAACAAGCACAGAAATCTACAAGTTAAAAAAAGAAAATACCAATCTACAAAAACTGCAAGAACAGATTCTTTACTTTGAGCGCACAGAGCCTATCTCCCAAGCTGATTCTTCCCTGCAGTTACATAGCGCACCTACAAAACTTAGAGAAGTAGAAGTTCTTTTCGACACGCTCCTAACCCTTATACAAAAAAAATCTATCACCCTTGATCAAATCATCGTATTAGCTCCTGATATAACAATCTATGCTCCTTATATCGAAATGATTTTTGCCAATCATCCACTTCCCTATACCATAGAAAACTTACCCATTTTTTCTAATAGTGCAGCTCATGGGTTTCTTCTATTAAAAAAAGTGCTAGATGAAAATTTTTCTCTAAATTCTATTTATGCATTACTAGATGAAACGATCTTTTGTACAAAACAAGGCTGGAGTTCTGATCAGTCCAAACAAATTAAACAATGGTTAAAAACAGCTTCTATTCGTCAAGAAGAGGAGACCTGTAATTGGGATGCCGGTATTTCTCGTCTTTTACTAGGCATTGTTACTCTAGCCCCTTTAGAATCCTATTGGCCCATAGATGTAATTGCTCTTACCGATATAGAGCTTTTTTCCGATTTTTTATGTGTATTTGAATCCCTACAACAAGATCTATCGTCCTTGCGATCTGAAAAAATGACCATTGGATTGTGGTTGCTCTACATGGAAGCTCTTTTATTGAAGTATTTTGATGTAGAAAACGATGGATTTTTACAAGAAATTAAACAACTCCAGAAAAGATCTCAAAATCTTCTTCTTTTGCGTAGTTACGAGAGCGTGGAGCGCATTATGGATCGATTACTTCATAAGAAAACCAAATTCCAAAAAACACAACATTTAAGACAAATCCACTTTCTTTCCCTGCAAGAAGGCTGTATATATCCTTCCCAAGTGATTTGGATGTTAGGAATGGACGAGGAGCTCATCCCTCGCATGATCCAAAGCTCTTCTTTATCAGAACTAGCTCAAAACCTGGGATCAGATTATATCCCTACATGTGCAGAACAAGATCGTTATTTATTACTAGAAGCGCTCTTTTCTGCTCAAAAGCATCTTCTATTCAGCTATGAGAGAATAGATTCTAAAGACCAAAAACCCAAAGGATTTTCTTTTCTCATCGAAGAGCTGCAAGCCTGTGTAGCTTTGCAAATCATCGATCACCCAAATCTGCCTTTTGACTCTAGCTACTTTCAAGAAAGCTCTCAAATAAAAAAATCGCAAACCGATTACCAAGCAGCTATAGCTTATTATTTTTCTAGCCCACAAAACAAACCTTTTCTTACACAAAATAAGATACAACCTGTAATGACCCCAACAGTTGATGTAAAACAGCTGTACAAATTAGCTAAAAACCCTATTCGGTTTTTCTGTCAGGATGTCTTTCAGATATTCTTAGAAAAAGAAGAGCCTGATGGGGATTTTTTATTCTCTAACTATCAAAAAGCCATTTTTACTAGTGAGGTGCGTACAAAACCTTTACATGAATTACTTACACAATTAGAAGCTCAAGGCAAACTTCCCATTGGATTGTTTAAAGATCTTACCCTGAAAAAACTACATGAGGAAATAGCACAAATACAAGAAACCCTTTTAGGCTTTGATCTACAACTAGATTCTCTTTTCTCCATTAGCCTATCTAAAGAATGTAGGAAAATAGAGCAGCTCAACTGTGGCAATTGGATAGCTCCTGCCATTGAGTTGTCTTTTGAGAATCAAAAAGTTCATATCACTGGAACTTTAACAGATCTATCGACAAGAGGTCTTATTGCTAAAGGATCTCATCATTTAGAGGAGTTGATTCACATATGGCCTATTTATCTAATTTACCTGATCTTACAACCACAAATGAATGTAAAAGCCTCCTTGCTTTCTTTGAAAGACGGCTCTTGTTTATCTCTGAAAATTAAAGACCCTATTTCATCTATGCAAAAATATTTGTGTTATTTTTTTCACGCTCGTCAAACTATCTCTCCTCTGAAAACAACTTGGGCTAAAGCCTTGCTTTTGGGAACTCAAAGCGATTTTGAAAAAGTCCTTACAGATGATCATCAGCCAAATGCAGCAAGGGCACAAGATGTATATGAAAAGTGGTTAGAGCGTCGTGGATTTTATTTTGATGCCCAAGAAACTTGGACCTACTGGTCTTATATATTCAAAGATGTGTTTTCTGAACTCATTGGTTCTCTATGAAAGAATTTGATATCCTCGATCGCAACCTTCCTATATTTGGCCCTCACTTTTTGGAAGCCTCTGCTGGGACAGGAAAAACATTTGCGATTGAACATCTAGTTGCCAGACTCATTCTTGAAGCAAAAGATCCCATTACCATGGAACAAATTTTAGTAGTCACTTTTACTAGAGAAGCAACTCGTGAATTAAAACGGCGCATCCGTCAGAACCTACAACGCCTCTATAAGAATATCCGAGAAAATCATACAGATCTTGATTACCTAAAGGCTATTCTAGAAAAAGGGAATGCTGCGCTTTTACAAGCGCAAGAAAGAATAGAGTCTGCTCTGATCTTTTTTGATCATGCTTCTATTTATACATTGCATAGCTTTTGTTATAAACTGATCCAGGAATTTGCTTTTGAAACTCAAAACGGTTTTAATCTTAAGAACCCCGATGAACACGCCTATTTATCTACTTTGCAATACGCCGTGAAACAAGTTTTGCGCACAGAGATGAAAAGTCCTTTGTATAGCTCTAATCAAGTGCATTTCTTACTCTCCCAATACAAATTTAACTTTGAGCAGCTGCTAAATCATTTAATGCAAGTGACCAAAGAGGATAGAAAACTAGATTCTTTTCCTTCCTTTATCGAGTTATATCAACAATTTCTTTCTGTACTCCCCACATTATCTTCTGTGTGTAGTTGTAAGTTTATAGAAGAAATCCAACAGTTACCCGCTGTTTATAAACAGATGACCGATAAAAACCATATAAAAGAAGCTGAAATTTGGGGGAGAATTCTAGAGACAAAAACTTGTAGCCTAGAAGAATTTGATCTACTGCTCATGAAGAATTCTTTCCTGGAAAAAATAACCGAGTCAAACCGTAAAATACGTGCCAAAGCAGTTGTCTTTACTTATGCAGATCTATTCAAAGAACTACAAAACTTTTCTTTGCCCCTTTTACAACAAGCCAAAGACCCCAAAAAAAATTTCTTAAGGCTCTGTGCTTTATGCCAAGAAAAATCCCAGTTACTTTTAGAAAAAGCAGATCTGTACTTTCCTGATACAATCGTTAGCAGAGTTCATCAAGCGCTCATTGAGCATCCTGAATTAAAAGAACAGATACAAAATAAATTTCAAGCAATCATCATCGATGAATTCCAAGATACAGATAAAATTCAGTGGCAACTATTTCATCAACTATTCACACCAAAAATGCAAACCTTCTTTCTTGTAGGAGATCCTAAACAATCCATCTATGCCTTTAGAAAAGCAGACCTATACACGTATTTATCCGCAGCTAAAGTAATCGGTAAAGATCATTTGCGTCACTTAAATACAAATTATCGGAGCTCTTCTTCTCTGATTGAAGTGCTAAATAAACTTTTAACAAAAACCAAAAGCTGGATGCCCATCCCTGAGCTACAATCTTATTTAGACGTACATTCTGTTCATCCCATTAGCTTAAACCTTCCCTATGTAACAGCTCCTATGCATCTATTTGTAGCAAAAGCCACTTATCGTAAAAGAGCAAGGTGGCCAACAATCCCTACGGAAAACCAACAGCTATTTGCCTTCATTGCTCAAGAAATTAAACAATTACAAATCCATTATCATACTCCAAAATCCAAGATTGCTATCTTAGTTAAAGATCGTTATCAAGCAGCTCGAGTGGTTTCTTTTTTGAGTGACCAAGGGATTGCTTCTAACTTTAAACGAGGTTTAGCTCTTACTCAGTCGAATGCTTACTTTGGCTTTAAAGAAATTTTAACAGCTGTATTAGATCCCACAGATTCAAGGAAAATAAAAACCGCTCTTGGGACAGCAATCATTGGATGGACAGATCAGCAATTAATCCAAGACTGGAAACACCCTTGTTTTGGCCTGGCAAAGATCCATTTCCAAACCCTTAAAACCATTTGGGAAGAAAAGGGATTTAGCTGTTTTTTTCACTCTCTATTGCATATTTATTTTGATCCAGACACCTCTGTTTTACAGAAGCTTCTCTCTTCTAAGCAAACAGAGCTTTATTTAGATTTAACTATGCTAGCGGAAATACTCATTGAACAAGAAATGCAAGGTTACCGAGGAATTTCTCTGCTTAGAGCTTTAAATGATATGCAAAACACCTTAGAAGAGGACCACTTTGCAACCCCTTCTCAACAAGAAGAAGACAGTGTGCGCATAATGACTATTTTCATGAGTAAGGGTTTAGAATTTGATGCAGTATTTGCTCTTGTCTTAGCTTCTCGTCAAAAAATACCAGACTACATCGCGATCAAAGATCAACTCATTCCTTGTGATCTAGAAGATCCTAGATGTCAACTTGCCTTAGAAGAAAGAGATGCAGAAAAAATGCGGCAATTATATGTTGCTCTCACACGTGCAAAATATCATTTGTATATTCCTGTTATTTTAGATCAACTGCAAACACAGATCCCATTAGCAGAAGCATCTCCTATCGAATTATTCCTGAGTAATTGGCTATTTCAAGAGAGAAATTGGCAAAAAGCTTACACTCTGATCCCTACGATAACACAAGATTCTATTGCATCCATTGTTTCTGAATTGCAACCCCATATTACCTATTCCATTTGTACGCAGATAGAGCCTCTACCGTATTCTCCAAAAACAGTAACTCCCACTCTAATAGAACCAGAAAAGATCTTATTGAACATCTCTTCTGAACATTGGCTCTCTTTCACTTCCATAGCGCAATTAGAAAAAAAACAAGAAAAACAGACTCGCTCCTTTATAGAACAAAATACACTTTGCAGCATGCCGCTTGGAGCTGAAACAGGAAACATCATCCACCATATTTTAGAGCAGTGCTTTAAACTATGCTATCATTGTCCGATAGATTCTCATAAAATTTCCTTGTTGATTCATTCTCTTCTACAAAACACTCTATTAAAAGATTGGCAACAAGTGATTGAACAAACAGTCTTATCTATTTTAAAAGAACCTCTTCTCATCGATCAGACTTCTCTTTCTCTCTCTGAGTTAACTCCTGATCAAATACAACAAGAAATGGAGTTTGTCTTTCCTATCAAAGAAGGGATGATGAAAGGCTTTATCGATCTGTGTTTTGAATATCAGGGAAAATACTATCTACTTGATTGGAAAACCAACTACCTAGGCCCTGATGAGACCGATTATTCTGAAGAAGCGCTAATCACAGAAATGAACCGCTGCAATTATCTTTTGCAAGCATCTATTTATGCCACAGCTCTTAAAAAACACATACAGCTCTTTGATCCTCGTCCTTTTGCAGATGTATTTGGAGGAGCTATTTATTACTTCATTCGAGGCAGAAGATTCCATCACTTTCACCCTACCTTTATGGAATAAACATGTTATCTTCTAAAAATCATTTCTCCCATTGGCCTCTTCTTGAATCTCTTTTAGAACAGGGGGCTTTCTGTTATTTAGATCTATACTTCGCAAAAAAAATGCTTCCATCTGGACCTGAAAATCAAGCTCTTTTACTTGCCATTCTCTTTTCTATCTCTCGTCAAGGCCACATTGCTCTACATCTAGAAAATATTTCTCTGCAAAAACAACTTCGCGCAATTGGCCTTATAGATATATCTCATGAACGCATTTTTTCTGCTCTACAAACTCTTCCAGATACACTTATTGATCGAAATACACAGGATATGCATAAATTAATCTATCTAGATAAAAATTATCTATACCTACAGAAATATCGAGCACAAGAGAATCAAATTCTTTCTTCTTTGCTTAACCTATTAGAAAACAAAAAACCTCTTTATGAAGCCCCTAAGCAATTAAACGGATTAAATCTAGAACAAAAACAAGCTGTGCTTTTAGCCCTTACCCATTCTTTTTCCCTAATTATCGGAGGGCCAGGAACAGGAAAAACGTTTACAGCAGCGCAGATTATCTTACAAGCATGCACGCAAAAAGATAGTCGTATTCTGCTTACAGCACCCACTGGTAAAGCAGTTGCTCAACTAGAAAATAATCTACAAAAAATCCTGCCCTCTCTATCTTGGCAATCAGGTACCCTACACTTTATTCTTAACAAAGCGCAAAAAAAAAATATCCCCTTACTTGCAGACATCATTTTAATTGATGAGAGCTCTATGATTGATGCTTCTTTATTTGCAAAACTGCTCCCGCTTATACGAACAGATTCTCATGTAATTCTGATTGGAGATCCAAACCAATTACCCCCTGTGGAATCTGGCAGTATTTTTGCAGATCTAGTGGAAATAGCTCCTTTTTTACAGATCCCCTTAACAGAACTCAAACAAGTTTTACGTTCAGACTCTCCTGCTATTTTACAATTCTCACAGGCTATTTGTAGATCAGATACAAAACAAGCTACACAATTACTACAAGAACAGAAGATCCAATGGATCGACTTAAGCGATGGGTTATCCCATGAAAAAATCTGGGACCTTTGTCAGAAAAAAATCCCACCTTATAGTTTTAGCTCTTCTCCTAATCCACATCAATTGATCCCTTATATCGATTGTTTTCGCCTGCTCTCTTGTATGCGACAAGGACCGCTTGGAGTAGATGCTCTCAATCAATTTTTACTAAAAAAAACTTTTGAAAACACTCCTTTATATAACCTATGGGTCTTCCCCATCCTTATCCAACGCAATAGTCCAGATCAAGACCTCTACAATGGAGACTCTGGTATTCTAGTTCGGCAAAAAACCGCTTCTATAATCGATAAACAACTTAAAAGCGCCGATTATGCTCTCTTCTATAACCGCCAAGACAAACAAGAGTATCGTAAGATAGACGCTTTAGCTCTACCAGCTTTTGAAGCAGGTTATTGCCTCTCTGTTCACAAAAGCCAAGGTAGTGAGTGTGATGAAATTGTGGTTGTGCTACCAACAGGTTCTTCTGTCTTTGGCAGAGAAGTTCTTTACACAGCCGTTACGCGCGCTAGAAAAGAAGTGTGTTTGATTACCTCTATGCAAACACTCACAGAGACACTAAACCATAGTTCTTATAAGGTCTCTGGTTTAAAAGCACGTGTAAAAGCTTTTATTCTTGAAAAAACTTCCTTAAGTTCTCTGGAAGAATAGGGCAAATTGTTTTCGGTTTTTTGAAAGCCTTATTTCTTATTTTAGCAATAAAATCATAGCAAGCGTTAGTTATACAAAGAGGTATACAGCGGATTAAATACGCTAAACATTTCCAGCCTTTTCCTAAAGAACGCCAGTTTAACATAAGGAACCATCATACATATTCAGAAATAGTTGTTTGATCAATTTCTTTTCGATGAAAAAACAAACGTGGCTTGTCTGGATTGAGACAATAATTTGCTATTCCTGACAGCAG
>JBAUFS010000073.1:0-1692 GCA_049679255.1 Candidatus Rhabdochlamydia sp. | reverse complement strand
ATTCCATCAATTTCTGAATAAAACTCTATGGGGCGTTTTTTGCTCATAGTATCTCCAAATGCATTTGAAGATATCATTCTCAATTATACAAAAATCTCCATCAAGTATTTTTAATCAAAAAGCCCTGATTTAGTAGACAGATAGAAAACAGACAAATAAAATCAATTTAGAAGGAGATTTTATATGTCTAGACAAAACAGAAACTACGATAAAGAATTTTAAGTTGAATGCAGTACGGCTCTGTACAAACATCATCGCTAAACGAGATCTGTCTGTTCCTGGTGAAGATACTATGAGTATGTATTATGTGAATGATGGGTTATACGGTTCATTTAACTGCCTTATCTTTGATCACGCTGTTGTCACGCCGTTAGCCTACCAGATGAGACCATCTTCTGAAGATAAATTGCAAAAAAGCAGCGTTTGGGGTGCTACATGTGATGGAATGGATTGTATTCTAAAAACTTGTTATCTTCCCTCGCTTAATATGGGAGATTGGATCATTTTTGAAAATATGGGGGCTTATACTATCTCTGCTGCTTCTAATTTTAATGGTTTTGAAAAGCCTGTTCTAAAATTTATACTTCCTCTTTCCCTGAAAAATCTCTTTAATTTTTTAAGGGAATAATAGAGGAAGTGCATAGCTGGAAATAAAATAAAACCCTGCTTGTTTAATACGACTATTGAAAAAATTCTTTTTCTCTAAGTTCATCTTCTTTAGCGCACTGTATGACAAGCTTTTTTGCTTTTTCTAATACGTTAAGAAAATCTTGTAGAGGGAAAATGCATTCTTGAGAGTCTGTATTTTGTGATAGGATTTGGATTTCTATATTATCTATACCTTTTTCGTAATTAAGTATAGCGACTGGTTGATTATCAAAACAAACATCAATAACCATACCTTCAAAATCTAAGTCGCTACATAATGTTATTCTAAATTTTTTATTTATAGTCATATTCGATAAACCTCCAAAAAAGTTCCGTCTGCTTTAAATCTCTTTGGGGTTATTACGTTCGTCTTTTTTCTAAATCCAGTAATCTTTTTTTTGCTTGTGCTAAAGCTTCTAATGCTTCATCCAAAACAAATTCCCAATACTCTTGCCTAGGATGAGAATAAAATTGAACAATTGATTCATTTGTTTCTTGAGAAATTTCAACCCACTGAACTCCTTCATAAAAGATTTCAGCTACAAGATTTTCTCTATTGGGAAGACTTACTACAGTTATACGAAATTTTTCTATTTTATTTACCTAGTTCTAAAACTTTGATAAGTTTGCCATCTATCATATAATAAACTTGTTCCTAATAAATAGGCTTATTAAGATTCTTTTTCCATCTTTACTAAACTGGCATTTGCATCTTTCAAAGCTTCAATAAATTCTAAATAATTAAATGTCCATTTTTCTATACTTAATGGAGGATAGATCTCAATAATTGAATTCTCGATTCCTTGTTCTTGCGTAATTATTGCAACAAATTCTCTATTAAAATAAATTTCTGCACACAACTCTTCATATTGTGTATCGCTTGAAATGATTATATCAAATCCTTTAGCCTTTATCATTAGGCCCATTCAATAGAGAAGTGCGACAAATAGATTAAAATTTAAAGTGGTCAGAGATGGCTGCAACTTCTATGGTGTTTTTAAGACAAAAAAAATACCAAAGGAGGAGCAAATGCCCAAGGGCTAC
>JBAUFS010000072.1:0-26167 GCA_049679255.1 Candidatus Rhabdochlamydia sp. | reverse complement strand
AGCAAGAGCAGCTTGATGGCATTGAATGGCAAGAAGAACAAGGATCATTCTAATAGCGGCGCCTTTGGGGCGCTCATAAATACAAAACAATGGCGCCTTCGAGGCGCTAACTACCGTCAAGCCTCTTGACTGAGGAAAATAAGAGCTTGGATACATCTGGCAGCCTTTTTAGGCTGCTCACAATCGTCAAGCTCCCAGCTTTGCTGGGACGTTATGACTTTTTTCAGTTCGTTAAAATCCACAGCATTTTCCCACTTCAAGATTTTTCATGGATACAGAGCCAATTGCTTTGAAATTCTTAAAACTTTTTATAGAATGGAGCTACATTATTATTTGTTGTAATTTCTATTCTATCCATTAAATGGTAACAAGCTCAGAAGAGCTAGACAATAAAAAAATTCGTCCCTTTGATTTTCCTTCTTTTTTTCTAGCCTATTCCAAAGGAACTCAAGGGCTGTTGGATTATGATGGCAATTAGTAATACCTAAGTAGCCTCACTCAGATGATCTAATCAATTTTCTTTAAAATGGTTTCTTCTTTTGCTAAAAACTTTTTTTTTGTTTGGGCAATTTTTTTATTTCCTTGTACTATTGCGGTTATCATTTAATAAAGCACTTAAAGGTCAGGATCCATGCTAGAATTTTTTCGCAAGTATCAGAAAATTTTTTTTATTTTTGTAACCATTATTATTGGGATCTCTTTTTCTGTAGTGGGGATCAATACTCAAATGGTGGAATCCACTCCTGATAAGCAGATCGGCAAGACCATTAATGGCAGACCGATTTATTCCAAAGAATTATTGGTTTTGAGTCAATTGCTTAGTCATTCCCTATTTGATACTGACCGTGGTAATTGGCCTCATTTATTAAATGATGGGGTAATTGAAAAAAATTTTTTAGAGACAGGGCTTGCTGTGATGCTAGCCGAACAGTATTTTTCCTATTTGGAGCCGGATCTAAAGAAAAAAGAGCAAATCATTTCTCTGTTTAAACCTTATACCCATCCCTATGATGCTCAATTAAGCTGCAGAGCTATTTGGAAAAATTACTCCCCTGGATTATTAGAGCATCTAGAACAGCTAAAAAATTCAGAGATGGATGTTTATGGCTTTTCTGTATTATGCCAGTTGTATCTCGATCAGGTAGCTTTTCCTAAAGAAGCCCTGCAACAGGTGTTGCATTTTCAAGAACAAAGAGCAGGAGTTCCTAAGGACCCTCGCTTAGCAGGAATAGAGCTGTCTTTGTTTGGGTTTAAAAATGTAAAAGATTGGTTTGGGGATAGATTTATTCATTTAGCTAGTCAATTTATCCTGAATGTATCTTCTCTTGCAGAACAAAAAAAATATCAGATTACCAAACAGGAAGTGCAAACCGATCTATTGCAAAACGTTTATAAAGGATACAAGCAACTTTCTCAAAATAAATCATTCGAGCCGAGCCAATCTATGCAATACTTTCAACGGGAGTTGCAGGTACTTGGGTTAAATGAAGCCGATGTTGTAAATGCTTGGCGCCATGTTATGCTATTTCGACGTTTGGTATTGGATACTTCTGGAAGTGTTTTTAATGATCCATTAGCACAAAAACAATTCCATTTATTTGCAGATCAAAGTGTAGAAGTAGAATTATATGAATTGCCTTCTTATTTACGTTTAAAAGATTTCTCCGCGCTTCTTAAGCTGCAGGTGTATTTAGAAGCGGTATCTCTAGAGCAACCAAAGAGTTTGAATCTACCATTAGAGTTTGCCTCTTTAGATAGTATCGAAGCAAGGCAGCCAGCGCTTGTACAAAAAAAAGTAGAGGTTCGTTTAAGCTCTATTAACATAGAAGAGCTTGCTGCTCAAATTAGTCTTAAAAGCACTTGGGAATGGGAAGCTACAGATGAAGGATGGTCTTTTTTGCAAACTAGATTCCCTGAGCTTAAAAATTCTAGACAGACATTAGACAAAATAGATTCTCGCAGCTCTATAGATCAAGCCGCAAGACTGGAAATGGTCCGGCAGAATAAGGAGCTTATTGTACAAGCCCTACAACAAAGACCTCTAGAAACCGTCGAATTGCCGTTAAGGAAAAAACCATTAGTTCAAGGCCCTTATAGTTCTTTGCTTAACGATAAAGAATTTACTGTTTTTTTAGAAAATGCTCCCTTAGAATCGATAGAAGAATGCTACAGTGTTGATACAAATAACTTTTATCGCATAGAACTAGTTGGGCGCGATTCTCAAAAAGAGTTAGTTAGCTTTGAAGAAGCTTTTCAAGATGGCACTTTGGATTCTATTCTCGATCAAAAATTAGAAAATGCCTACCCAAATATACGTAAAGGGAAAGAGTTGTTTCTTCAAGCAAATGGGAATTTTAAGCCTTTTTATGAGGTAAAAGAGCAGATAGCGCGCATTTTGTATGAACCTTTATTACTTGCTATTGAACAGGAGTATATAAAGGTATTTGATGATTTGCCAGGAATGAGTAAGCAGTTGCCTGGAATGTTTTATTGTAAATATCGTTTGTATGGTTTTATGCAATCTGTAAAACAGCAATTAGAACTAGGTACTGAGCTTAATTTACCTAAGCAATGGGAGCTCATCTCTACTGCACCTTGTATCTCTCGCAGCCAAAAACTGGATTTCCCAACAGAAGATTGGATCGAAATCCCTGTTAACCAATGGTCTCCTATTTCTGTAGGATCTTCGGGCTCTCTAGCGTTTGCTAAAGTGTGCTCTAAAGGGAGTTTAGAAGAAGTGCCTTTAGAAAAAATAGAACAGGGTTTTCAATTTCTCTCTTTCGATACATGTCGAGATGTAATGCGTCATTTATTACAGAAAATAGTAGAAGGAAATTGTATTGTATTTTCCGATAAGGAGCTTGAGTGACAATTGATCTACTAGAAGAGATAAGCCCTATTTTACCACTTGATTGTTTTGCTACCCAATGCAAACTTTTGCATACTAAAAATCAACCTTCCATCAAGGTGATGAGGAAAAAATTTCTATTGCCCTCTACTTCTGAGCTGCTCCATGAAATCCCTTTTGCAGAGATTGCAATGGCCTGGAGTGAACAGACTATTTATTGCGATATATTTTTTGATCGGCCTTTAGATCCCACAGATAAGATAGAACTATTTTTTGATACAAGGGATTTAAAAACTGTCAGCTTCACACATCGCTTTTGTCATCAGTTTTTAATCCTTCCTCAGCAAGCAAGTAACGAAACATTTGCAAAAGAGATAACAGCCTTTCGTACAGAAGATGTACATCCTCTCTGCTTAGCAGAAGACATACAAGTAGATCTACAGGATAACCGCAGATCTTATGTGATTAGAGTTGTCATTCCAGCGCATTGCTTACATGGCTATGATCCATTGCAGTTTTCTCGCATAGCAATAAACTATCGTTTGCATAGTAAAGAATCAGGCCTTCAACATTTTTCTTCTGCTTATCCGTTAACAGAACAACATCCTCGTTATTGGGCTAGTTGTGAATTGGTAAAAGGAGGTATTTGATATGAAATTTACAGAATCACATGAGTGGATCAGAGTAGAGGATGAGATAGGTACCGTTGGAATTACCCACTTTGCTCAAAAAGAAATTGGAGAGATTGTATATGTGGAATTGCCCTCTATTGGCAAGTTAGTAGAAGTAGGTCAGGAAATTGCTGTACTAGAATCTACTAAAGCCGCAGCGGATATCTATTCGCCTGTATCAGGAGAAATTCTAGCAATTAATGAAAAACTACAAGAATATTCTCAAGGAATTAACGAAGCCGCTGAAACCGAGGGTTGGCTTTTTAAGATCAAAGTAACAGATAAAGAAGAATTAAAAAGACTACTATCAGAAGAACAATATAAAGAGTTCATACAATGAAAAAAAAGCTCTTTAGGACTCTAGGAGTATTGGTTTTTTTAGCTCTATTTTATCAACAAATTATTTTAGTTAGTTGTAAGATGGCTTTGTATTGCTTCTTACCAAAAACATTTTCTTATCAGAAAATTGCTTGGGATAAAAATGTGCTGCGAGTACAAGGCTTGATAAAAGAAAAGAATGAATTAAGTGTGGACTGCATAGATCTATTCTATCGAGAAGGAGGCTTTCATATTAGGATTCTACATCCACAATATCTAGCGGATCATAAGGTTAAATCTCAAAATATTCTTAAGGTCGCAGTGGCTTTAAGTCGTTTCTTTTCTGTGGAAGTGCATCATGGTGTTTTAGAACTAAACCAATTGCGGTATTATTTTTCTCTGCTTCCTATAACTCACAAAAAGCTAGAGCTCAAGTTAGCAATGGACCCAGATCCTTTATACCCCGCTCTTTTGACTCTTCAATATTCTCCTGATAGCCGGATATATCTTGGCATTAAATCCCAAAAAGTAAAACATCTTTTACCACTAACGCAGCTAGTGGGCTATTTTAACAGAGATTTAAACTATCATGCAGAAATGTCTGTAGAGGCAAGTGCTGCTGTTAAATCAGATGGCTATATCCAGGACATACACGTAAAAACCACTCTTGCAAATGTTAAAGTTCAGCAAGCAAATAAACAATTCAGCTGCGATCAAATAGAGGCAAATTTACGTGCAGAAGGGGTTTATTTAAAAAATCTATGGCATTCTTTTAAAGGACATTTTCAACTAGAAAATGGATCTTATGCTCTTTTATCTCAAAATTTAGAATGGCAAAACCAGCTGATGCACATAGAAGCAGATCTATGGATAACCGATCAATCTAGAGCTATTTTAAGCGCAATTGCTGTTCATGAAAAAGCCTCATTCCCACTTATTTTAGAAACCACTGCTATTCATAAAGATCAGCAAGGGATTGGGATTAAAGCTATTTTTTCTGATCCTGTAGATAGAAGTATTCAAGGGAGCTTAGAGATTTGCCAGACCCAAGAAGGCATCATTGAATGGGACATCCAAAAATTTGAGCATAAGCATCTGGATTGGGCAAGATCCTGTTTTTCTCTACCTCAAATCGATTCATCAATTTCTTATGAATGGAGAAATTGCTTAGCAAAAATAGCCATGCTATTTTCAGATCAAGTATTACAAAGCATAAATCTAACACAGTTTCAAGCAAAAGATGTATCAGTTAATCACTCTTCTCATAAGTTTTTTATAAAAGACGTGCAGATGCAAGGAAAATGGGATGCGGTTAAATCTCAAATAAAAGAAGGGCTTTGTCAGCTACAGCAAGTAGAAGGCTTAAATATTGTAATAGAATATCCAGGATCTGAAGAGGCTATTTGCGCTCATATACAAGGGGATTTGAGCGCAATGCTTGGCTTGCCATTAGCACTTCCTTTAGCAACAGATCTTATGATTCATGAAAATAAAGTAGAAGGATTAGGCTCTATAGTAAATATGCCTTTTTCAGCAGAAGCTGTATTCTTAAAACCGCTTTCTTTAGAAGAGGGTCTACAGCCTATGCAAGGTTGCCTAAAGTTAGAAGACCTTACAGAAGAGCAATACAAACCATGGCTTGCAAAATTTTTGCCCGAGCTAATCCTAAAAGGGAATTATCAACTAGAGTGCTCATTTGATACGGATAAAGTTGTGATTGGAGTAGAAGCGAATGGAGTTTATTTAGAGCATTTTTATAAAACAGTAGATATTCCAAAGGTATCAAAGCTATTCTTTCAATATCAAAAGGGAAAGTGGGGTTTGTCTTGTCCCAGGCTAGAAGGAAAACTATCTTATAAGCAAGATACCTATGTGTTTAGCACAGCCCTTGATGCAACGTATCCTCAATTCCATATCCAAGATCTTTCTTTAAAAACAGAAAATTTTTCCATTAAGGCAGATTTGCTCGCACAATTTCAAGATTTATGGAACCTGCAATTGCAAATTGTAGAGATACAGAAACAGGAAAAGAACCTTATAGAGGGCCCTATTTCAGCAGAAATTGCTATTTGTCCAGAATCTAAGATAAACCTATCCAACTTTAAAGTTATAGCCGATCTTAAAAACCTATCTTTACCGATTAGCTCAAGATTTAAGTTAGAGGAAGGGATGGCTCAAATAGAGTTGACTTCTTCGACAAACGCACTTTGCATAACCAAAGCAAATGCTAAGCTTACCCAAGCTAAAAAGGTTTTCTGCAATTTACAAATAGATTCGTTAATAGGGGCTATCGATTCTTTTTCCTTTACAGGTTCTCTACAAATAAAAGAGCTGCCTATTATCCAAACACAAGGGGTTTTGCTCCATCCTGGAGTGGATAAATGGCAGATAGATTGCAATTTGGGATTAGCTAATTCTAAAAACTGGCGCGTGCAGCTAGCTACAGAAGATCTGTTTAAACAATATGATTTTTCCTGTTTGGCTAAAGGTATTGCTATTTCTGGTAAAAAGCTCTCTTCTCAGTGGCATATTGATCAAATACAAAGCGGATCTTTAATGGCCTCTGGTGTTTTTACATCAGATGAAAAAACACTTCATTGCAAAAGTCTACAGGGAAGTTATGAGGGATATCCTTTTCTAGCCAGTGGTATATTTGATCTGCAAGCTCATACTATTTGTGGACAAATCGATCACAACGGTTTTAGTTTAAAAAGCTCGCCTTTTGTTTGCGAATATTCTGTAGAGCAAGGATTTTTTAGTAAACAGATCGATCTTACTCTACAAAACCTAAAAAGTTCTGAAATATTAGCAAATATTTTTTGCCACTCTACATCTTACCAAAATAAAACCTGGGAAAGTACCATCGATTTTTCCTTGCCAGCGTTTCATAACGAACAAATCACCTGGCAGCAGGAGTTAATAGGCAGCGTAGAAGTGAAAAAAATGCCAGGGTTTATACATCTTAGCGGAGATCTAAAACAGGGAGATTTAAATCTAGCAAAGCAATTAGTAAAATATCAAAATACTACATTTTCTTTAAAGAATACCCATTTTATATTGAATAGTGAATTGAATCTAGGAGAGAAACCTTTTTGGGGGGCTCTTTGGTTTGAACATAATCAAGGAGCATTTGAGATTTCAGATAAGCCTCTTCAGCCGGGGTTAAAAGGGTATTTTAGTATAGAATCAAACAAATGCAAACTTCATACAATCAAAGGAAAAGCCTGTGGTATAACCGCTGATTTAGAAGCCAAAGAAACAAACCATTTACAGGGGACTTTGCGAATCCATGCATCTGATTGTGCTTCCTTTATCCCTCTTTTAGAAAAAGTCATTCAACCTCTGCAGCTTGAAGCTCATTTCATCTATCAAGGAGAAATAGATGAACAAGGATGCAGGGGATTTCTGCAAGCAGATCAGATGGAAATAAAAGGTGTTTCTGTGAATAAATTTAGTGCAGGGATAGAATTTTCTCCAAAAGAACTACAGATCTATGACTTTAGGTTAGAAGATGAAGCAGGCAGTTTATTTGCTAAGATAATGAGCTGTAAAAATCTTAATGACTGGGAGCTGTGGATTCCAGAAGTTGAGATAAAACAGTTGCAATTAGATCGCGTACTAAAAAAAGCTAAACCATTTGTAATGGATATATTAATTAAGGATATTCAAGCACAATTATCCGATCTACAGACCCTGCATGGTTTAGGACAATGCAGGTTTCAATATCTGAAACAAGATCAATTTTTTGAAATTCCTTTGGAGATTCTCTCTAAAATCGGTTTGGATTTACGATCCTTTATGCCTGTAGAAGGAGAGTTTACGTTTAAATTACAAGAGAGTCGTTGTTATTTGACCCAACTAGCAAAAACCTTTAGTAAAAACAGTCATTGTAAATTTGCTCTAGCAAAGAGAAAGAAACACGCTTCTTATATTGGCTTTGATGGAAGTTTATCTATTGATTTAGAGCTTAAACAAAAAAAGCTCTTAAAGTTCATAAATCCCTTTACTTTCACTATTCGTGGAAATGTAGATCATCCTAAATATGGTCTTGTCTTAAACAATTAAGAAAATAGTCTTTGTTATTAAAATACGTTTTTATGTTAATAATAAAATAAGGCAGTTCATATCTTTAATAAATAATTAATAAAAACATATCAATCTTTAAAAAAAATCAAGGCATATAATAATATGTTTATTAATCCAATAGTTAAGTGGTTTTTTCGCCATACATTTGCTTTAAATATAATAACATTTTCAACTGTCAGTACTACTCTTGTGTTTAGTAATCCTCAAGAAGAGAATGTGATCAATGTACAACCTATTATGGAAGAGAGTAAACAACAATTAATAAAAAAAACCGATAAAAAATTAAGAAGAGTGCGTAGGATGAATCGACCACCTAGCCCAAAAGGTAGGTCTTCCTCAAAAGGATCAAGTCCTAGCTCTTCCAGAGGGGCAGTAGCCTCAGGATCATCCACATCACATGCAAGAGATGGTAGCCCTCTAGGACGAAGAAAAACTTCAAATGCTGAAAATACTCCACCCTCTTCTCCAGAAAAATGGACAACAATTGCAAAAAAAAGCAGCAGAAAACGAACATCTCCTACGAAGAATCAGGGGAGTCCTCCAAAACAACCAAAAGTACAACCAAAACCATTATTGAAAGCAAAATCACAACTTCCTACCATAAACGCTCCTAGTATAATAGAGGGTGAGAAACGTCGTTTAGCAAGACAAGCTCTTGGAAATTCTGATTATAAAGATTCTCTTCTCTTTACAAACCCTAAAGACCCAAAGGAAAATTTTAGATTACAATGGAAAACCAATGGAGAGCCTAATGCAGGAATGGAGCATATATTAAAAAGGCACACACGCGAATATCATGATGGAACTTTCCAAAAGGAACAGAGCATGTTTCCTCAAGGAACTACACATGTCGAAGTTAAAAACATGATAAAAGAAGTAGTAGAAAATCCAAACAATAAAGCTAGCCTCAAACCAGTTGCTCCAGGCGAAGAATTGAATCTGAATTTCTGGCAAATGAAAGGAAAAGCCAAAAATAATACACCCTTAGTAATTGGTTATAAGAAGACAGGAGGTGCAACCAAACATTTGGATATTTTACAAGCATATCCACTTGGTAAACAGTATCAAGTTCAGGTTGTTCAGCCAAGAAACAGGCGTAATATATTAACAGATCAAGGATTAGATTTGATAGAGCCACTGGTAGATAGAGTCGTAAATCAGGAAACGCAGAGGATCATGAACAGTCCTCATTTTCAAGCAGAAGTACAAAGAAATACAATACATAACACAACTTTGAGAGCATTATCCCTAGATTTTTCCCATGAAGAAAACCAGGTGGAAGCAATTACTATATCATGGAACAATCCGCCAATTGATCTTTCTAAGCCAAAGCATTTTTATTTATATAAAGGCCTTGTGCAATGCCAGCAAAATGATGATGAGCCTGTATTTGAAGCTCAGCCACAGAAAAATACCATCACTACTTATTTTATTAGCTACAGCAATGACGAACAAGGGTTACATAGTCAAAAAATTAGATCGGTCAATACACTGCTTCCAGAAGGGCCTACTAACGGGAAAGACAGCGCAGCGCTAAAGATTGGGGCTGAAAAAATCATTAATCTACAAGCAACTGTACTCTCAAATGATAAAATTCGTCTAAATTGGGATCTTTTTGATCCTAAAAAAGAGCTGAATTGGAATCCTGTGGAAATCAAGTGGGCCGTCTTTCGAAATGGAGAAATCATAGACATTACAGGTGATACAAATTCATTTGAAGATGATGAAATAGAACCCAATCAAGTTTATATTTATAGAGTGATGGCTTTCATGCAAGAGGAAGAGGCATGGCGCAACCAACAGCATGCTGTATTTTATAGCAAATCTCTTATTGTAAATACTGAGCAAAAAGAAGATCTTGGACAAGATGCATTTGCATTTCATACGTACCTTCTTGAACAAATACCTAGTGATCTAAATGATCTCAATGAACAACCTGAGAAATATTATACTTCTATTAAAAATAAAGAACTAAGTAGCTCTATTGTACAAAAATCTATTGTCACCTGGGATGATACACCAGTGGAAATGCTCAATGGACTCATTGATGTAGAATTGAATGGTAGATCTTTACTATCTCCTGCATGTTTTGATAATGTACGTATGCTATGGGATTACTTGTTAGCAATGGTTAAAGAGTACTTAGAGACAAGTCAGGCTACGATCTATTTTCCAGATCAACCTATTCCATTTTCTCTGAAAAAGAAAAGGCAGGGTACTATTGAACTCCAAGTAGATGATCAATGTGTAACTGTAAATGAGCAGAGATGTTTAACTGCGATTTTGCAGGGAGCAGAGCAATTTTTTACACTTCTTAATAGTGTATCCGTAGGGCAATATACTTTATTATTAGAGCAAATTAGCAGTATGCAAAATCGAGTAAAGCCTATAACACAAGCTGTTGCTCAAACAGCTCTATCGGCACAAGCTGATCGTATCTCATTAAACAGGGTTCTCTTAAGCTGGGTACCTAGCAATAAGGATGTAAAAAGTTATAAAATTTTATTAGATGAACAAGCTATCATTGCTTTACCTGCAGACAAAACTTCATATATACATATTTTCCAACCAAAAGAACAAACAGGAAAGTGTATTTATAGTCTTGTTACTTATGGTCAAAATGACCAAATTATTGAGACCTGTCCTATTGAAATAGAAATAGCAGGCTCCTATTTACAAATAGGAAAAATTGCACCACTTCCCTTCGAAGTGAGCTGGGCATTTCAAGTAGAAGATGTTCCTTCAATTGAACATTATCAGATTTTTCGTAATGGTGTTTTGTTAGGAACTACAGATAATACTACTTATACAGAAGAAGCTCCTATTGTAGGAAAACATATTTATGAGATAAAAGCTTTGGATATTTCTGAGCAACCCTTGGATATAGGATCCATTGTTATTGAAAAAACGATATCTAAGCAAATAGAGTTAAACTGGATATTTCCAGAACCAGAGGAGAATACTCTTAGGATGTATGAATATCGGCGTTATTACAATGGTTCTTCTTCTACCCCATCAATGCTGTGGGACACTACTCTTGTAGACACGCCTCTTGCCACGGGTAAATATATTTATGAAATAAAAGCTTTAGATTTTTTCGAAACAAATTCCATAATGGGACCGCTAACAAAAGAAATAGAAATTGTACAAGAAGATATTCCTTTACAGGAACAAACATCTCTAGTGGAAGCCATTTCACAGGCCCTAGTTAGACGTACTTCAGCAAATGAAGTTTTATTATCTTGGATACCTCATAGCACTCAAAATATAAAAAGTTATGAAGTTCTAATAGATGATGAATCTCTCATTGTTCTATCTGGAAATACGCAAGAATATACACATAATATTGAAGAAACAGAGCACTTAGGAAAATGTGTTTATAAACTGATTGCTTATGATCAAAATGACAGAAAACTTAAACCCTATTCTATCGAATTTGAAATTACACCATCTTATTTACAAGTCGAAAAAATTACAGAAAATGTCTTTGAATTAAATTGGACGTTTTCAGAACAAGATAGGGACCCTATTGGGTTTTATAACATTTATCGTAATGATATCCCCATAAGGCAAGCGTCCAAAGACACTGCTACATATTCAGATACAACGCTTCTTACTCCAGGAATATATACTTATAAAGTAGAACCTCTGGATGAGTCTGGAAGCCCTTTGGAAATACAGCCAGCTGTTAGAGAAATTGTAGTAATGAAGGAAAATTATTTACGAGCTTATGTACATGTATCAAATACAGTCAAACTTAGTTGGGAATTCTCAGATGAAGCACGTATCCAGGTCTATAGAATTTCTCGCGATGGCAGCTTTATAAGATATGTACATAAAGGACAGTCTAAGGAGTTTACGGACACTTTAGAGCTTGAACCAGGGGAATATACTTATACGGTAGAAGCTCGAGATAGCTCGGGAAATACCCTAGAAACAAAACAAATTGTTATAAAAATCAATGATTAGTTAAAACAGGTTACCCTAACTGGAACAAATCCAGTTAGGGTGTTTTTCTAAGAGTATTGTAATGAGAGTTCTTTTAAAGAGTTTAATAAGTGTTATTCAACAGATCTTTTATCCTTCTATTTGTATCTATTGCCATAAACTCTGTCATTCTAAAAGGCATATCTTTTGTAAAGAGTGTTTTGATTTAATCGATATTTTAGAAAAAGAAGAGAGATGCTCTTGTTGTTTTTCTGCTTCCTGTGAGTCTTTGTCTTGTATACATCAAATCAATATAAAACAAGCATATGTCAGTGAGCAAGAAGGGCCCCTTTGTGCTTTATTAGAAAAGATTCTCAAAGGACAACACTATAGAGTTCCAGCTGTAGCAGCACTTATGGCTTATCAATATCTAAGATGGGATTTCTCCCTGCCTGATTATATTGTACCTATTTATAGCACACATAAGAAACTATCCATTCTACTAGCAAAAGAAATGAGTAAAATTTTACAGGTGCCACATAGGCGGTTTTTTTTAAAGAAGCTGCGAAATAATCATGTTTTATTGGTAGGTTTCCAACAGGATCAAAGCTATGATAAAAGCATACAACTAGTAAAGAAAGAAAACCCCAAAACCTTAATGGGATTCACATTGCTTGGCCCTTCAAGCTTCTAGATTGCGTCTAGCCATATCGATTTGACGACGCAGTCTTTCATCTTTTTTCACAAGACCTGCAATTTTTTTCCAGGCGTGTAAAAGAGTAGAATGGGTTTTGCCTCCAAAAGCAGAGGCAAGGCGCATGAGAGAATCATTAATGAGTTCTTTAGCAAGATACATAGCAACTTGTCTGGGAAAGGAAACATCTTTTGAGCGAACAGAACTTTTTAAATCGCTAATGCGTACTCCAAAAATGGTAGCCACGCTTTTTAAGATGTTATCTACAGAGATCTTTTTATGAGAAGAGGCTTGAAATAACTCACCTAAGGTGCTTTCTACAACTTCTTGTGTGACATCAAGTTTCATCAAGCGACAATAAGCATTTAGGCGGTTGATAGCGCCTTCAAGTTGGCGTACGTTATTATAGATGTGCTCTGCAATAAAAAATGCAATCGATTGGGGGAGGCGAAATCCTTTTTGTTCTGCTTTGTGTTGTAGGATGGCTACCCGTGTTTCTAAATCGGGGATTCCTACATTGGCTACAAGCCCCCATTCCATTCTTGCAATTAGTCTTTCAGATAGTTTGAGTTGCCCTGGAGGCTTGTCACTAGTAATTACGATTTGTTTTCCCTGGTTGATCAAGCTCTCAAAAGTATTACAAAACTCTTCTTCGAAGTTAGGGCGATTTTGCAAAAACTGAATATCATCTACGAGCAGAACATCTAAAGAACGATAGAATCGCTTCATGCGATCTAAAGACTTGTTGCGTAAGTTATCAACTAAGTCGTTAATAAAGGCTTCTGTGGTAATACAATAAACGCGTAGTTTTTTATGTCTTTCTCTTACTTGATGACCGATCGAATGCAAAATATGGGTTTTACCTAAACCCACTCCTCCATGAATAAACATAAGAGTATAAGATTTACCAGGGCGAGTGGCAATTCCTACAGCAGCAGATTTTACAAACTGATTTGAAGGGCCTTCAATGAAATGCTGAAATGTATAATTAGGATTGAGCTTTACCTCTAAGGCGTGTTGAGAAGAGGGAGCGGCTAGTTGATTCAAAGGAGCTTGTGGTAAGGGCTCTGCTTTTTTTGTTTCTGAAATGGTAAAAGATAAGCTAAGTTCACCTGTTGCTTTTACTGATAGAAAAGAACTGAGTTCTTTTTTGTAATTATTAATGAGATATTCTTGGACAAAAATGTTTGGCACCTCAAGACAGAGTTCTTCAGTTATCTCTTCTCGTATGCGAATCGGAGCAAACCAATTCTGAAATTCTGTGGTAGAACATCGTTTTTCAACAGTCTCTAAAAATTCCGACCATGCTTCTTGCGGTGTTTTTGTCAACATAGATTCCTAATTAATTGCACTTATGAACAAACTTTCCACAGATACTTCTGGGCTATCTTTTATGTCGTCAAGTTAACATTGATAAACAAAGCTGGCAATAGATTTTTGCTCAGGTTTGAATGATCGAAGAGGTAAATAGTTAAGTCTCAAAAAGGCAGGAAAGGAAAAAAAATATGATAAACTCTTTTATTTAAAAAAAAGGTTTCAAAGCTGCTTGGACAAATTAGCTATACGCTATGACAAGCGCTGTAGCTTGGTTGATAATTTCAGGATTTTGACTTCTTTCCAATTCTTTTGCTTGAGCTAATGCTTGTTTTTTATAACCCAAAGCAAATAGAACCTTTACTCGATTCAGTAAAGTGGGTTGATGAAGAGGGTCGAGTTTAAGTGCCTTTTCAATATAATTTAAGGCCATTAGGTTATTGTTTTTTTGTAGATATAAAGCTCCAAGGGTTTGAAGATCATAAATGGAAGAAGGAGATAAAGTGATAAGTGCTTCAAAAAAAGTGATAGCAATATCGTATTTGCCTTGTTTGATATAAGAGTAGCCGACAAAACGTAAATCTGAGAGCTCTTCGTCACTCCATCCTAATATAGATATCCAATCGATTTGATTCATTGTAAGTTAGCCTTTATGATATTGCCCTCTTCGAGCATTGATTTCTTGAATTTCTTTATCTAAATGCATAATGGTTTGTAAAACAGAGACGAGTATTTTTTTCTCTTTTTCATGATATTCCTTCTCAGGATCGGGATGATCTGACTCAGGTTCTTCTTCCTGCTGTTTGTCGTTCTGTTGTTGACCGCCTCTTTTTTTTCTGGAAAAGGTTTTCAGAGAAACGATCTTTTGTGTTTGCGTTTCATGTTTTTCTTCTGACCCTAAAGAGGGGATCAATTGAAACATAAAAAATCGTTTTTTTTGCTCAAAATATCCTTTAGGAGGAGTGAAAGTTGCCCAGGTCTGTTGTTTTTGAGGTTCGAACAGGATCTCTAACTCTGTTAGAAAAAAGGGATGGGTAATCTCTATTTCTGTCTGTTCTTGAATGCCGCGAGCTTCAACCAGCAGTTGCTGATCGAGCTCTCTTAAATCCTCTGCATACCGAATCGAAGCTTCGGGTCCTAAATTATCAATTGTACGTGGCGGCATAACTGTTTACCTAAAGTTGTTTATACTCTTATTTAAGAGATTTGCCATGTTGCGTTTAAATTATCAATAGATCGATGGTTTTAGGATAGAAAAAATCTCTTTTCCACCAATTTCCCTTTAATAATAATTTATTTTTAATAATTAACAATTAGCATTTTAGAACAATGTTTTTTACTAAAATTTACTTAAGATTCTTGCCAACTTTATGTTTTAGTGATAGATTGTGGGAAAATGTGGGAATGGTAGGCAAGTACCCTTATGCACAAGTTCTTTTTTAGTGGGTCAACAGCAACTAAAATTGATGAAAAAGGAAGATTTGTACTTCCTCAAGGGATGCGCTTTGGTTTGGTGGAAAATGGTGTATTAGAGTTTAGTTTAGGTCTTGGATTAGGAGGGTGTTTAGCTATTTATCGTCAAAGCGATATTCAAAGAATTGTAGCTAAATTTCAGGAAAAATCGCACCTGGGCAAGTATCAGAAATTTTTTACCTTGTTTTTTTCCACGCTATACCAAACCACATGCGATAAAATTGGAAGGGTGCATGTTCCATCAACGCTGAGAAAAGCAGTAGGAATTACATCTGAAATTGTAATCGCAGGAGTTCTTAACAAAATTGAAATTTGGCCAAAAAAAGAGTACGACACACAGCTTGAAGCTGTATTAAGCGGTAAAGATGTGGATATGAATTTGGCTAAATTAACAGAAGAAGCATTTGCTTTACTCGAAAAACCAGAAGAGGAAACGGATGACGCATAATCGATCGCAAACAGAACACGTTTCGATTTTGGTAGAGGAAATGTTACATTTTTTTCAAAATTCACAGCTATCCATTTTTTTTGATGGAACGTTGGGAGCAGGAGGGCATGCCAAAGCCATTTTAGAGGCGCATCCAGAGATTCAGAGATTTATCGGTTGTGATAAAGACCCAGAAGCTCTTGAAATTGCATCTAGAGTGCTTGAGCCCTGGAAAGATAAGGTAGAGCTTATTCAAGGGAATTTTGCAAGCCTTGATCAGTATTTAAACGAAAGAAGCATTCAACATGTGGATGGTTTTTTTTTGACCTAGGAGTTTCTTCTATGCAACTAGACAAAGGACGTAAAGGTTTTAGTTTTTCAGAAGAGGGGCCTCTTGATATGAGGATGGACCCTTCATCTTCTCTTACTGCCATGGAAATTGTGAACCATTGGACAGAAAAACAATTAGGTGAGCTATTTCGCTTGGGCGAAGAGCCGCGTTGGAAAAGAGCTGCTAGGGCAATTGTGGAAGAAAGACGCAAGAGAGTCATTAAAACCACAACGCAATTGGCCGATACCATTTCCTCTTCTTTGAAGACGCTTCTGAAAGGTAAACTGCATCCTGCAACCTTGATTTTTCAAGCTTTGCGCATGTGTGTAAATCATGAGTTGGAAGGAATCACCGAAGGAATTACTAAAGCAATCCAATATCTTTCTTCTGGTGGCATTATGGGTGTTATTAGCTTTCATAGTTTGGAAGATCGTATCGTAAAGCATATTTTTAAGCAAGCGTCGGACCGATCTAAATCTCGTGTTTCTGAGCCGGTTCTGCGTTTAATGACAAAAAAAACTGTAGTTCCTACTCAAAAAGAGATGCGTGCAAATCCTAGAGCTCGAAGTGCAAAAATGCGTGTAGCGGAGAAAATATAGGGATTAGATCATCATGTTAAAGAGAGTATTCATTCAATTAGCTTGCTGTATAGGGGTTTTTGGATGCTGTCTTTGCTCTTATGTAAATACGCAAAATGCAGTGACTCGTCTGCGGTTAGAAATTCCTATACTCTCTTCTGAGCTCAATAAGTTAAAGGAACAAAATAATCGCTTAAAATATGAGATTGATCTTTTTGAGAGTCCTGAACATCTTATGCAGTTAGCGCGTTGTAGCGAGTTTAGTCATCTAAAATATCCAACTTTGCAAGAGGTTTTGACCGTTTCTGAAGCGGTTATCATCCCAAAATCTCCCATAGAAAAAGAGAAAGATCTGTCCACTTTTAAATGGAATCTTGCGATTGGGGCTAAGCAATAATGTTGGATAACAATCCCTCGCCTGGTCTAGTAGCTTATAAGCGTCTAGTATGGGTTTTTGGGGGCATTTTTCTTTTATTTTCTATCCTTATTCTTCGGTTTTTTCATCTGCAAATTATGGAAGGAGAGAAATGGGAGAAAATGGCTCGTACTCAACATCAACTGTTGATTACAGAGCCTTGTAAAAGAGGCGTATTTTATTCTAATACAGCTTTAAAAAAAGGACATCCAGAGAATCCTCAAACTTTTGTCATCGATATTTTAAAATTTCATTTATATGTTGATCCTAAATCCATCCCTAGTTCCTATCGAAAAGAAATTACAGATAAAATTGCTGACATTTGTCTTTTAAATAAGGTAGAAGCAGGAAAAATTCAGGAACACTTAGAAATCAATACCCGTTCGCGAAAGCTTGCTATGTGGCTGAGTCAAAAACAAAAAAATACACTTCAAGAGTGGTGGTTTAGCTTTGCTAAGACACATAAAATTGCTCGAAACGCACTCTTTTTTATTCAGGATTATCAACGCTCTTATCCTTTTGGAAAATTGCTGGGTCAAGTTTTGCATACGGTCAGACAAGAAAAAGATCAAAAGAGTCAAAAAACCATACCAACTGGTGGTATGGAGCTGTTTTTTAATACCATTTTACAAGGTAAAGAGGGGAAGCGTTATATTTTACGCTCCCCCCGTCATTCTCTAGAAACAGCAGAGATCATTGCAGAACCAGAAAATGGAGCGGATATACATTTAACGATTAATCATCATTTGCAAGCTTTAGCAGAAGAAGAAATTTATAAGGCTGTAAAACTTGCTAATGCAAAGAGTGGGTGGGCTGTTTTAATGGAGCCTCATACGGGAGAAATCTGGGCATTGGCACAATATCCTTGGTTTGATCCTCGAGAGTGTCAAAGGTATTTTAATGACGAAAATCTGATAGAACATACAAAAGTAAAAGCTATTACAGATCCTTTTGAGCCTGGTTCAACGATGAAGCCACTAACAGTAGCACTAGCTCTTAGGGCTAATCTAGAATTAGAAAGACAGGGCAGGCCTGCTTTATTTACGCCAGAAGAAAAAATCAAAGTGATAGGAAAGACTTTTCCTGGACGCAAAAAAAAACCTATTCGCGATGTGCGTTCTCATTCTTATTTGAATATGTATATGGCACTACAAAAATCCTCAAATATCTATATGGCTGTTTTAGTGGAAAGGATGATTACAGAGCTTGGAGAGCAGTGGTATAGAGATGCTTTACAAGATATTTTTGGGTTTGGTCTAAAAACGGGAATTGAGCTTCCTTCTGAAAGCGCAGGATTTCTTCCTGTACCTGGAAAGAAGTCTAAAAATGGAAAAGCCCATTGGTCTGCTCCTACGCCTTATTCCATTGCTTTTGGTCATAATATTACTGCAAATAGTCTACAAATGCTACGAGCATATGCGATCTTAGCTAATGGAGGAAAAGATGTAAAACCTACTTTAGTACGTAAAATTACTCGAAAAAAAAAAGAAGGTTTAGAGGAAGTTCTTTTTGACAATACAACGCAGGAAAGAGTAAAAGGTTTTCCTAGGTTACTAGAACAAGAGATTATAGAGCGTGTTTTGCAAGCTTTAAAATATGTGACAAAACCAGGAGGATCAGCCGCTAAAGCAGATATTTACGGATATACCGAAGTCGGAAAATCAGCAACTTCTGAGAAAATTGTAGGAGGGGTATATTCCAAAAAGAATCATATCTCTTCTTTCATTGGATTTGCTCCTGTTTCTTCTCCTCGTTTTGTGCTTTTGGTTGTCATTGATGAACCTGAATACAAGTATATCCCCGGAGTAGGAAGAAACCAGCACGGAGGCAGGTGCGCAGCTCCTGCTTTTAGAGAAATTGGGCTGCGCACATTAGAATATCTTGGTATACCCCCAGACGATCCCCATGGGTATTCTCCTCAAGATCCTCGGTATGATAAAGAAAAAGGGGATTGGCTAAAAGAGAGTCGATCTTTACTGGAATTATATAAAAAATGGAACGGATAAAATTAAAAAATCTTCTTAAGCGCCTAAAAATAAAGACATGTAAAGGCGTAAAAGAAATGGAGATTACAGGGATTTGTGCAAACTCTAAACTAGTGGCTCCTGGCAATCTATTTATTGCTAAAAAGGGTTTATCTCATGATGGAGCAGAATTTATTCCAGAAGCAATCAATGCTGGAGCTATTGCTGTTTTAACCGATTTATATAACCCTTTTTTATCCGATGTAGTGCAAATCATCCATCCTGATGTGAATGCAATAGAAGCTCTACTTGCAAAAGAATATTATTGCCTTGCTGATGAAAAGCTGTTTCTAGTAGGTATTACAGGTACAAACGGTAAGACAACAACAGCTTGTCTTGTTAAACATATTTTAGATAAGCTCGGTAGTTTATGTGGGTTGATTGGCTCTATCGAGTGGATTATTGGAAAGCATCATTTTCCTGCAACCCAAACTACACCTGATGTTTTAACTAATTTTAAACTATTTAATGATATGGCTCTTGCTAAATGTAAAAGTTGTGTGATGGAGGTGTCTTCACATGCTTTGGATCAAGGTAGGGTAAAGGAGATTGAATTTGATGTTGCTGTATTTACCAATCTTGACCAGGATCATCTAGATTACCACCTATCTATACAAAACTATTTACAGGCTAAACTTAAATTATTTTCACAACTTAATCATTTAGCGCATAAAGGGCCAAAAACGGCTATTATTAACCTAGATAGTGCTTATGCAGAAGAGATTATGAAAAATACTAAAGCTCGTTTACTCACTTACGGCATGGATTCTAGAGCAGATCTGTATGCAAACCAAATAAATTTGACTCCAGAGGGCATAGAATGTTTCGTTCACTACCGAGGAGAAAAGACAAAACTAGTCTCTCATTTAATTGGCAAACATAATCTATATAACCTTCTTGCTGCAGTAGGAGTTGCTTTATCTCACGGATATTGTTTGAAAAAAATTATATATGCCCTAAAATCATTTAATCGGGTACCAGGGCGTTTAGAAAAAGTGGATAATTCAAAAGGTCTTCACATTTTTGTAGATTATGCTCATACGGAAAATGCTCTCGAATGCGTATTATCCGCTCTTAGAGAGGTAAAACAAGGCAAATTAATTGTTGTATTTGGATGTGGAGGTAATCGAGATCGTCAAAAAAGAGCTAAAATGGGCAGTATTGCAGAAAAATTAGCGGATGTTGTAATTGTAACTACAGACAATCCTAGGCAAGAAGATCCTCAAGAAATTGTAAATGATATTTTAAAGGGATGTAAAAATCCAAAAACAGTATTAACGATTTTAAATCGTAAGGAAGCTATTTTTTCTGCAATAGAAAGAGGCTCTTCTAAAGATATTGTATTAATTGCAGGGAAAGGACATGAAACTTATCAGGTCTTTTCTCAACAGTCGGTAGTATTTGATGATCGTTTAGTGGCTAAGCTAGCTTGTGAAACTGCAGTTTTCAATTGAGATAAGGAGTTACATGAAAAGATTTAGGTTTATACGCTGGAATGTTTGCATAGGGTTTATTTTCTCTTTTTTATTTTTATCTGAGGATTCTAATGCAACGGTAGCAGGATGCGTAAAACCTCTTGTTGTATTAGATGCTGGGCATGGTGGGAAAGATGGTGGAGCTAACTTTGGCAATTTTTTAGAAAAAAGAGTGAATATCATTACCGCCTTACTGACAAAAAAACATCTAGAGGATTTGGGTTATCGTGTGATAATGACTCGTTCTAAGGATATCTTTATATCTTTAGGTCGGCGTGTAGAAATTGCAAGCCAGGTCAAGGCGGACATTTTTGTAAGCATTCATTTTAACTCTTCGAAGAATAGACAAGCAGAAGGAATAGAGGTTTATTATTATTCATCAAACCCCCTTCCTCGTAATAGAGCTTCTCAACAACTTGCTAATTATGTCTTACCTAGGTTAATCGACCAAACAGGAGCCAATTCAAGAGGGGTTAAAACAGGTAATTTTCATGTTATTCGCGAAACTTCTATGCCAGCTGTTCTTGTTGAAGGAGGCTTTATTACCAATACCCAAGAAAGACAAAAAATAAGGCAAAGAACGTATCTTGATCAAATCGCCTTGGGAGTTGCACAAGGGGTAGATAACTATTTTAAGATGAACAAATGTCCTCGGCGCGAGTTGAACGCACGACCTGCCGCTTAGGAGGCGGCCGCTCTATCCTCCTGAGCTACGAGGACAAAAAGAGTAGTTTGTCTGAAGATTGAATAATTGTCATCCATTCTGTATACTAAAAAGCTTATAGGAATAAAGGATAACTCTTAAGGAGTAATAATGACAGAGGCTAAAGCTGATTTAGGGTTAATAGGATTAGCTGTTATGGGACAAAATCTTGTGTTAAACATGAATGACCATGGCTATAGAGTTGCTGTATTTAATCGCACCACTGCAAAGATAACTGAATTTTTATCAGGTCTTGGAAAAACCCAAATCATAGGGACATATTCCTTAAAAGAGCTGATTGCTACTTTGAAAAAGCCACGTAAATTATTATTTATGGTTAAAGCAGGTAGTCCCGTTGATGACCTAATCGATGAATGTCTACCTCTTCTAGAACAAGGTGACATTATCATTGATGGGGGTAATAGTCACTATCCCGATACAAAGAGGAGAACCGACTTTTTGCAAAAAAAAGGAATTCTATTCATCGGCGCAGGGATTTCTGGAGGAGAAGAAGGAGCGAGATTTGGACCTTCGATTATGCCAGGCGGCAACAAGCAAGCATGGCCCATTCTTAAGCAAATTTTTCAGAACATTTCTGCAAAAGCAAAAGAAGATGGCCTTCCTTGTTGTGAATGGATTGGAGAGGGAGGAGCCGGCCATTATGTGAAAATGGTTCATAATGGGATTGAATATGGAGATATGCAGCTGATTGCAGAAGCTTATTTTTTACTAAAGACATTTGTTAGTAACGACCCAAAACAACTACATGATATTTTTGCAGAGTGGAATCTAGGCTATTTAAATAGCTTCTTAATTGAAATCACAGCTAAAGTCTTTTTGCAAAAAGAGCAAGATGGAACCCTGCTATTAGACCATATCCTAGATGTAGCTAATCAAAAAGGCACGGGGAAATGGACAGGGGTTAGCGCTTTAGATTTAGGAGTTCCTGTTAGCTTAATTACCGAGGCTGTTTATGCAAGATGCTTATCTTCTTTAAAGGAAGAGCGATTGCAAGCTCAGAAATTCTTTCCTCAAGTTACCAATTCTTATACCGGTACAAAAAAACAGTTAGTCTTAGATATAAAACAAGCCCTATATGCCTCTAAGATTATTAGTTATACGCAAGGCTTTATGCTGATGCGAGCTGCTGCTAAAGAGATGAAGTGGGATCTTAATTACGGATCAATAGCACTTATTTGGCGAGCTGGATGTATTATTAGAAGTGGATTTTTAAATGATATTAAAAAAGCTTATGATGTAAATGCAGACCTGCCTAGCTTGCTTTTTGATGATTTTTTTAGAAAGGCAATTATCAATGCCGAGGTTTCTTGGCGCAGGGTAATCATCACCGCTGTACAAGCTGGAATTCCTATTCCTTGTTTTAGTTCAGCACTTGCATTTTTTGATGGTTATCGTAGTGGATATCTTCCAGCAAATCTCATTCAGGCGCAAAGAGATTTCTTTGGAGCTCATACATATGAGAGAACTGATAAACCACGCGGGCAGTTTTTTCATACCGATTGGAATAAGATAGAAAAAACTTCTTAACCAATCAGAAAAGTAGATTTGACACGTGTAGGTTTTAGGTGATCAATTTTTTTTTGGAGGGTTAGATTAGAGTGTTTAAAAAAAACTACACAAAAAAAATAGCTGTCATAAATTTTTTTCTTGTTGATTTCTGTTAGGATATGATATGAACCTTTTTATGAATGCGAAAAAAGATTATTTACATTCCAACTTTTGTCTATCAGAAAAAGTTGCTTCCATTTCTTCTCTTGTTCTTTTTCTGTGCCAATAGGCACAGATTAACATGTTTGATTTCTCTATTTTTTTTGCTATTAACTAAAGTCTAAATCTTGACGAAGGATTATTTTATGAATTCATCACCTTCAAATTCTCGCACAATTGTATGGGCGGTATGGATGATAGCATCCATCTTTTATGCATACCAATATATTTTAAGAGTTATGCCCAACATTATGTTGAACGATATTATGCAACAGTTTGATATCGGGGCGGCAACTTTTGGTCAATTCTCTGGGATTTATTACATTGGTTATTCACTCATGCATTTACCAATTGGTATTATGTTGGATCGCTATGGTCCAAAGAAAATCATGACTGCTTGTATACTTTGTACACTAGTAGGGTTAATGCCTCTTCTTTTTGCTAAGCATTGGATTTACCCAATTATTGGAAGACTTTTGATAGGACTTGGTTCTTCTGCAGCGATTTTAGGTGTCTTTAAGATCATTCGAATGACGTTTAGTGAAAAGCTGTTTCCTCGTATGCTAAGCCTTTCTGTAACCATAGGTTTAGTGGGTGCAATCTATGGAGGAGGACCTATGAGCTATATGCGAGAGGTTTTTGGCTATCAAACAGTCATACAATTATTTGCTGTATTAGGATTATTATTAGCAATTATTACCTATTGGATCGTTCCTGATATGAAAAGCTGCTCACAGGAAGCGGTGTTTTCTGACATTAAAGAAGTATTAAGTAACAAGAGAGTTATTTTGTCTTGTATTTTTGCAGGTATGATGGTGGGTCCTTTGGAAGGATTTGCTGATGTGTGGGGGACTGTATTTTTAAAGCAGGTCTATGGATTTGATGGGAGAGTAGCTGCTAGTATACCATCGATGATTTTTATAGGTATGTGCTTTGGAGCTCCTGTGCTAAGTTTGATTGCTGATAAAATGGGAAGTCTGGTCACGATTATTGCATCTGGAATAACAATGGCTGTCTATTTCTTTCTTATGCTTTTCTGTCATTTGACACCCGGCATTCTTACTGCGGGCTTCATCTTAGTAGGAATGTGCTCTGCTTATCAAATTTTAGCTATTTATAAAGCTTCAACCTATGTACGCGAGCAGGTGGCTGGATTAACTACAGCTGTTGCCAATATGATTATTATGATCTTTGGCTATGCCTTTCATACCAGTATAGGTAGTATCATTAATTTTGTGGGAGGGCCTGACTTCTCTTATGCTCTTGTATGTGGGGTAGCAGTAATTCCCATAGCGCTTTGCTTAGGAACTGGTGGGTTTACCTTATTGTTATATTCTTCTAGGAGAAAAGTACAAACGCAAGAAAGGTAAAAGAGTTTATGAATCATTCTCATTTAATAAAAATACCCAGTAAGGTCATCTGGGTGTTTTGTTAAATTAATCACCAGCTTTAAGCACTTCCATGAAAGCAGACTGAGGGATATTTACCTTGCCAATTTCTTTCATTTTCTTTTTGCCCTCTTTCTGCTTTTCCCATAGTTTGCGTTTACGGGTGATATCTCCGCCGTAACATTTAGCGGTCAAGGCACGGATGGTTTCACGGGCTACAATTTTTCCTCCAATGGCAGCTTGAATCAGTATTTTTATTATTTTTAATTCTCTATCTAATTGATTTTCAATTAGTTATTTTAACTTAACAAAAACACCCATATGACATTATTGGGTGTTTTTGTTAAGTTAAAGATAAAGATTAAAAATTTATGAGATCAACTGCTGCTCTATTTATACTCGCTCATCTTCTAGAGAAACCCTATTTTACTTCTAAAGAAGCAAAAGATATAGGTGTACATCCTGCTACTCTTAGTTATTATGTCAAAACTGGTCTCCTAAAACGAATGCGAAGGGGGGTATATCAGGGAATTGGCCACCAGAACTCTTCTACTTTTCTCTGGGAAGATCTTATAGAGACTGCCTATTCTATTAAAGGAAGTGTTGTTTGTCTTATTTCTGCTCTAGCAGTCTACGATTTGACAGAAGAAATTCCTCGTCAGCATTGGCTTGCTATTCGCCACGGCACGTCCACTAAAACTGTCCGAGGAATAAAGGTTCTTCGATATCGAAATATGAAGCTCGGCAGAACGGAAATAGAACTTGAAGGAGTAAAAATTCCCATATTTGATCGCGAGCGCACAATTATCGATGCATTTCATCTGCTTAGCCGTGAAACGGCAATTAAGGCTCTCAAAGCTGCAATTGCTAAAGGAGGTAAAGATCGAATTGATCTTATAAAGCTCCAAGAGTATGCTAAAAAGCTTCGATTTAACATTGCTCCTTATCTAATGAGTATAATGACATGATTAACGAACAAGCGCTAAAAGACCGACTTAAAATAGTAGCTCGAGAAAGAAATATTCCTTTTAATGCTTGTTGGAAGCAGCTGCTTCTTGAGAGATTTCTAGCTCGCCTAGCTAGCTCAAAATATTCTAATAGATTCATTTTTAAGGGAGGTTTTCTTCTCTCTTATTTGATAAAGATAGGAAGAGAGACAACAGATCTAGATTTTTTGCTTACACAAATGAAAGTTGAAGAAAATGAATTACAGGAGATACTCAAAGAGATAAGTTCAATCCATTTGGCAGATGGATTTATCTTTGTATTTGACTCTATTAAATTGCTCAACCAACCGCACATGGAATATCCAGGGTATCGTATTATCTTAAATACGACGTTTGCAAAGATGAAAGATAAAATTCAGGTTGACATAGGAGTGGGGGATATTGTTGAGCCATTGACTTATAAAATTCTACTCGTGCAGTATCGAGGCAATCCGTTTTTTGAAAGCGTTATTTCCCTTTCCGTATATCCTGTTGAGGCTATTTTCTCTGAAAAATTAGAAACGATTCTTTCCAAAGGAGCGAGCAATAGTCGCATGAAGGATTACCATGATCTTATTCTTCTTATTCGCAATGAAGGAGTGCTTAACTTAAGTAAGTTGGAAGAGTCGATTGTAAGGACCTTCTCTAATAGGGCAGGGCTTTTTGATTAAAAATACTTGATGGAGATTTTTGTATAATTGAGAATGATATCTTCAAATGCATTTGGAGATACTATGAGCAAAAAACGCCCCATAGAGTTTTATTCAGAAATTGATGGAAT
>JBAUFS010000071.1:0-15201 GCA_049679255.1 Candidatus Rhabdochlamydia sp. | reverse complement strand
CTTGATAATGAAATTGTGAAAGAAATTGAGGATTTGCTTAACAATCGGCCTAGAAAAGTGTTACAATTTCGTACACCCATAGAGGTCTTCAATGAATGTAGATTGAAGTCTGCAGTTGTCGCACTTTAGAGTTGAAAAGGCGGTAGTTAAAATCTTTGCTTTTTAAAATATTTGTATATTTTCAATTACTGTAATATTTTCTCTTTATTTTTCCCTCATAGATTTTTTATGTTCATTAAATATAATTTTCAATTATAGTTAAATAATCGATTTATTTATTAAATTAAAAATAAATACTTTTAATTAAGGATATTATTATGTCTATAAAGGCTTCAGATGAATTTAATAGCGGAGTATTCTCTACTTTTAGAAGGTCTTTCATTTTAAAAAGAGGATCTCAAAATAGATTTTCCTTAATGCCTAAAAATAAGGTAACTGAGAAAACTGAATCTATTTTAACTACAGGTACTTTTAAACGATCTTCAAGCAATACAACAGAAAGTTTTCAGCCTGAAAATTGGACACAGACCTTAGGACGACCAAGACAATTTAAGGGATTCCCATCTGCTTTAGAACAGGCAAGAAAAAAATTCGGGGATGATGGACCAATCAATAAAACTGCTTCTAAAGAGCGCCATCTGGAAAATAGAAAGAGCTTTGTAGAAACTCTTAAAAAAAATGTGAATGCGTTTGTAATAAATTTAAGAACACCAGAAGAAATAAACGCGTGTTTACAAGAGGCTAAAAAGTTCTTTCAAAGTTCAAAATACAAAGAAGCTAAAAATATTTTTATTTCATTAGCAGAGCTAAAACAATCAGAAAAGAAACCAGGGGTTTATCTTTATTTAGCAGCGATATATTTATTGGAGAATAAGGGGCCTAAAGCTAAGAAGTATTTAACAGGAATTACAAATTCCTATTTACAGCTTTTGATGAGCAATCACGCAGAACATCTCTCAGATCTAGAGAAAAAAGAGACTCCTTTTTCAAAGGCAAGTTTTTATGAAATAGAAAGCGGATCTGAAGATGATAAAATAGTAGCAAAAAAACTGTTAGAAGTTTTTGAAGTAAAAGCAATGCAGTAAATAAATCATTAATCTTTAGCCAAAGATCTATATCTTTGGCTAATCGTTAACTAGTTTTTTGCCATGATTAAAAGGATGTACAAATCCAGTAATAAAGGCTTTAGCCATATCAATAACTTGTTGGGTCGAGTTTTACTTTACCTTTGAAAATTTTATACACGTAGCTAACATAAAAGACGGATAGGGAAGCCCCTGCTAAGGCAACAATAAAGATTGCCCATAGAGAAATAGACGAAGAAGAGCTATTAAAAATGGATAGACTTAAATTTTCAGGATCTTTGCTAGAAATAATTAAATCAGGATAAGTTCCTATTGCATAGAGCAGCATTAAACTTAAAATAGCAATACAAGAACCAATAAAAGCCCAACCAAAGCGTTCTTTATATAATTGATAAGGGATAGAAAAAATTCCAAATAAACTAATAATTACAAAAACAATAAGACTTGGATGCCTAAAAATCCTATCCATCATAAAAGGAAAATACTCATATGTTGCTAACGTTGTTACCAGCCAAAGAATGAGGAATGTAATCACTAGTGGATAACTTAATTTTAGCAAATACTTTTGGATATCACCCTCTGTCTTAATCAAGAGATATAAACATCCATGAAGTGTAAAAAAGATCAATGTAAAACAGGCTATCAAAAAAGCGTAAAGATTAAAGAAATGCAGTTGATCCCATAAAATGATACCTGTGTGATTGAGTGGCATGCCTTGGATTAAATTGCCTAAAATTAGACCAAGATCTACAGAGATGAGTAAGCTAGCTAAAAAAAACAACATATCCCAAGTTTTGCGCCAGAGAGAAGATTCTTTTTTACTGCGAAATTCTATAGCTACTGATCTAAACATAAGACCAAAGATCAAGAGCATCATCGGTATATATAGACCAGAGAGCAAACTAGCAAATACTTTAGGGAACCCCGTTAAGAGAACTCCTGTTGAAATCACAATCCAAACAGAATTTCCATCCCATACTGGACCTATAGCATTTAAAAAAATCCTGCGCTCTTCATCTTTTCTAGCAAAAAGATGTAAACAACCAACTCCTAGGTCGAACCCATCCAATGTTGCATAAGCAATGACAGAGAAGAGGAAAATAAAGAGGGCAATATGTTGCAAAATAAAAATGCTCATCAGGGTTTATCCTTTAGGTAGAGATCCCGATAGAGATCTTGGTCTTCTGTTAAATTTTGACCGTGTTTAATCTTCTTATCAAGTAGGAATAGAAAGAGAACTAAGAAGAGTAAATAGATGAAGACAAAGAGAATTAATGAAGTGAGATTTTGTGCAACGGTTACCGTTTCTGAGAAACCCTCACTGGTTTTTAATAGTTTGTGAACAATCCAGGGCTGTCTTCCCATACAAGAAGAATACCAACCAGCTATATTAGCAAACTGAGGCAGAATAACAGATAGAACTAAAAACCATTGTAGAACAGGGGATAATATCCACTTTTTCTTCCACCACATATAAAGACCCATTAGAGAAGCCAACATCATCAATCCCCAACAGGTAATCATCAGATGATAAACCTGAAAGACTGGTTGAATTAAAGGCCATTCTTCGCGAGGAAATTCATTTAAACCAGGCACTGCAGGTTTAAAATCACGATAGACCAAAAAGCTGAGCAGTCCAGGAACAGGCAATCCATAAACCTTTTGCTTTTCTACATCTACCCAGCCAAAAGCGTAAGCCGGAGTATAAGGTTTTGTCTCAAAAACTCCTTCAAAAGCGGCAAGTTTAACAGGGTTATACTTAGCAACATCTCTTGCTAGAACATCTGCAGAAATGAATTGTAAAATACCTGTTATAAACGCCATCAAAATCCCTAATTTGAAGGAGCGTACGGCAAACTCATAGTGCCGTTTTTTCATCAGATAGTAAGCAGATATGCTAATGATCAAAAAGGCACCTGTTAACCAAGCTGAAAAGACGACATGTATAATGTGATCAATAGCTGTAGGATTAAACAACATCTGGACCCAATTAGTCACTTGAGCAACAACAGTACCATCTGACTGAGTCACTAATTCATAACCTGTAGGATATTGCATCCATGAGTTAGCTGCCACTATCCAGAATGCGCTAAAATGCGCTCCAAAAGATACCAAAATGGTTGATAGAAAATGGACGGTAGAAGAAACTTTTTTCCAGCCAAAAAGAAGAAGCCCTAAAAATCCACCTTCTATTAAAAAAGCAAAAAAACCTTCCGCACTTAAGACACTACCAAACACATCTCCTACAAAACGAGAATATCTAGCCCAGTTGGTTCCTAAACTAAATTGTAAAGGAATCCCTGTTGCTACTCCAAGAGCAAAAGTTAATGCAAAGATTTTTAGCCAGAATTTGGTCATATCTTCCCAAACCTTCAACTTGGTTTTTAGATACATCCCTTCCATAAAAATCAAAGCTAAAGAAAGACCAATGCTCAGTGGTGGATAGATATAATGAAAGGTCAATGTAAAGGCAAATTGAATACGAGATAGAATTTCTACTGTCATAACTACTCTATAAAAAATATTTTTATACTACTTTAGTGAATGATAAATAGCAATTCATTATGACGAAAGCAAGGGAGCGTCCAAGGAGGATCGTATCTTGCCAAAATACAAGATCCAGTAGGGTTATAGCCATGTTGTTCTATGAGTTCTACAAGCATATTGGTATTTTGTGCGGCTTTTTTTTCCGTGCAAAATCCTGAAAAAACAAGCGCTGCCCTCTTTTGCTTTTCTATCTGTTTTAGAGTAATTCGAGAATCCTTAGGAGAGGGAAGCTCTGAGAGCTTGTATTTTGCTGGCATGCTAAAAGCAATCAGCCAATTTTTTTGTGTTACATCTTCTCTTTGTTCTACGGGGACGGTCATAGCAATTTTGGTTTTAGTCGCATTTTGTCCAAAAATATAAGCTGCAAGAAGATTAAAACCTTCTTTGATGGCTTGTTCAAAATCATTTTGAATCGCTGTTTGGGCGATAACGCGCGGCTCATATTGCCTGATCTCAAAATTACCCCATTTCTTCAATACTAGATATTTGGGTCGATCTTTTTTATTTGCCAAGTTTTTCTTCTTCAATATGAAATTTATGAAAAAAACGATGAACTACAGGTGCAAAAATAATCGCAATAACCACTAGAAAAACAATCCCGCTAAAAAGAGCATAGGTACCTGCAAAGATTTTTCCCCCTTTTGTTTCTATGGTTGCTACAGGGCCCATTCCAGATAAGATCATAGCGGCATTCTCATAAGCATCGATCCAAGGCATCTTTTCAAAATGATGGTACCCCAGCATACCTCCACCTAAAGAGCCTAAAATAATCAAAAAACCCATAGATATATTGCGAGTTAAACGCTTGAAAAACAGTTTTGGATTTAAGCCGTAGGGATTTTTTTTAGTAAGCATAAGTAAACGTCTAATACTTTTTTTTATCAGCATAGCAATCTGTCTAAAGCAATCAACAATTATTTTATTTCTGGAGAGGTTTTTAGTAAGAAATCAGAAAAAAGCTCTAAAAGCTCTTTATGTTTAAACATCTTTGCGTAAGAAAATAAGCCTACAATAAAAGCGAAAGCTTGTATGAAAAAAGATAAAAACTGAGAGGATACATGACGAGTTAAAGGTGAGTACAGTAAGAAACCAAATCCAAAAGCACAAAGAGCTGCAAATGCACTAGCAAAAACGGTTTTGACTATTAAAGGTAAAAATAAGGGGGATTCCCATCCTGCTTTTTGGCTAAATTTATAGAGAATCCAATAGTTGAGGTAGGCACTTATACTAGTTGCTAAAGCAGTGCTAATCACACCTAATTGTAACTGGAATACAAATAGGGTATTTAAAGCGATATTGACAGCAACTGTAGCAACAGAGAGAAACATCGGTGTACGAAAATTATTCTGTGCATAAAAAACAGCAGAGAACAAAATCACTAGACTACTTGGAACAAGACCCAAACTATACGCCCAAAGACAAAAAGTGGTTTTTACTACTGCTATTTCAGAAAAGCTTCCTCTCCCATACAACAAGTTAACCGAACTAGTACCAACTGCCAGAATAGCAAAAGTACAAGGGATCATCACCGTCATGATCCGTTGATAACCAAAGCTAAACAAGTTTTTTGCCTGCTCAATTTGTCCGCTTTTCAAACATCTTGCAAGACGAGGAACAATCGTACTTACACAAGCAATTCCAAAAATAGCCAAAGCTAACTGCTCTAGTCGAATGGAATACCAAAGATAAGTAGGAGCTTTTACATCAATATATCTGGCGAACAGAGGATCGACAAAAGAGTTAATCTGCATGGCTCCCACACCAATGATGCTTAAACTTAATATCTTTGCTAATGTTTTGACCTCCTCTGGGATTTGTAGATGAAACCACTGTTTCCAATTACCCCCCATATATTTTAATGTAGGCGCAAGAGTAAGTAGCCATTGTCCAAAAAACCCCATAGCAACCCACTTTGCTAAATGTGGCATAGCTAGATCTGGAGCTTGATGACGTAATAAAAAAGCTGCCAGCATCCATGTCATATTGCAGATAAAAGGAGCAAAGCTAGGGATGAAAAAACACTCATAACAATTGAGAACAGAAATGTTGAGGCCATACAAACAGATAAATAAAATACCCGGCAGAAGCCAGGCTGTTAGTTTTAAGATTTCACGATTAGCATCTGAAATCGGCAAGATTAAAAAAGCTGCTATGCCTCCTTCTGCCAGTAAGATAAAGCCTATTAGTAATAAAGAGATCAAAAGACTTAACTTACAAAAAAAATCATTTGCTCTGGATTTATCTTGTACATGAATTTGCATAAAATGGGGGATAAAAGCCGACTGGAAAGGACCTTCTCCTAAAAGACGCCTTAATAAATTAGAAAGGCGAAAAGCTACCATAAATGCAGCAACCGATGCATGGTCGCCAAAAGCAAAGGCCATTACCAAATCGCGCCCCATGCCACTTATACGACTTAAAAGCGTTCCAGAAAAAAAACGTCTTACTGTAAGTCTTAAGCTTTTCTCTTCCAAAGCATCCTCACATTTGAGGATGAGTGTAGAAGTGGCAGATTTTAAAGAGCAAGACAAAAAGTTTTAGAGCAGTTTACGAAGTTCTGCCTGAAGCAGAGCAAAAGTCAAAAAGGGATCCCGAAGGGGAATGTGTTTTTCCTCTCCTTGTATAGACACTTCTAAAAATCCCTGCATCAGACCTTTTTTCAATTCATCTTTTGTAAAAGAAATCACCTCAGCAATTGCCTCTCCATATTCTGTCTGAGATTCTCCTTGGAAAGAAATTTTTGCTAGAAAAATCGGCATGACAGAGGAGAGCACTCCGTTATCAGGAGCTACTTGACCTAAAAAATGCAAAGAGGATGCTACAAGTCCCGTTTCTTCCTTTAATTCGCGCAGAGCTGCTTGTTCAATTGTTTCTTGCAGTTCCACCCCTCCTCTGGGAATCTCAAGTTCCCAAGAGCGTGTAGCATGCCGATAGTTTACAATCAATGCTATATGGCCAGAAGGTAAAACCGGTAAGACAGCGACACCAGATAAACCCTCTTTTAGTTCATTTTTCCAAATGATTCGGTCATATGTTCCTGGAATCTTTTGAGGGAAATACACAGCATCGCGCAGCCAAATCAAATATTGATCTTCACATACCACACCTATTTGACTAAATTCCCTAGCTTCTATTTTGGAAAAACCTTTTTGTAGTAAACGATTTTCCTGTATTTTCTGAATCTTAAGAATTTCTACAGGATCCATAACAATTTCAATTTCACCTTCTTGGTAATTTCCACTAGATTGAGCGAGTTGCTTAACATAAGAGAAGTATTCTTCAAGGGGTTGATTCCCATAGATACACTGCAAATAAAATAAGCTTAAAACGAGGAGTTTTTTCATCTTGACTTTTCTTTAAAAATTTTATGCGCAAGTTATATCACAAAGAATTCAAAAGATTCAAATCATTATATAATTTTAAAGCTTCTAGAAAATCGCTTACATGAAGTATTTATAGCAGCATGATACTACCACCTAATAGTAAAAGCAGTGTAGCTATTATCTGCAAAACGCCTATAGATCGTTCACTCTATCCTCGTATACAAGCTTTTTCTTCTGTCATAGCAGTTGATCAGGGACTAGAGCAGTGTTTGAATATGAAGATTTCCCCAAATTGGGTAATTGGTGATTTTGACTCTGTAGACCCTAAGATTTTAGCAAAGATCTATCCAGAAAAAATTATCCCACTCAAAACAGAAAAGGACTTTACAGATCTAGAAGCCGCCATAGAAAAAGCTAAATCACTAGAGTGTCCGATATGTATCTTTGGGGCTCTCGGGGAACGCCTTGATCATACATTAGGCAATATTTTTCAGTTATTAAACAATCCTGGAGCTGCTTTTATAGAATCAAAAAACCAAATCGCATTTGCCATCAATTCTCAGTTAGGAGAAGTGCAAATAGAAAATCCTACCGCCCAAACTTTAAGCTTTTTTGCTCTAAATGGTTCTGCAGAGGTAAATCTAGCAGGAAAAACCATCGATCTAAATAAACAAGCGCTTTACTATCCCTTTAATAAAAAAGCCGCTCTGCAAGCACAGAAAGGGGAGTTTATCGTCTGTTTAGATCAAAGAGAAATCACGTCCATTCCAAACACAGAGGATCTTTCCTTAGTTCATTTTTTTACCTATTTGTGCGATTCTAAAAAAAATCCCATGCACATTCTACCAGGTAAGGAAGTACGCATTCCTTGTAAAAAAAACCAAGTGATCTCTTTGATCCCTTTTTATGGTCCTGTAGTAGGCATTACCACTTATGGACTTCAATGGGAACTGACAAATGATCAATTAGATAAACATTTCATCGGTATTTCCAATGTTTGTGTTAGTGATTCTTGCACAATATCTATTAAACAAGGAGACCTGCTTTGCATGACAAATAAAATTAAAATTGATTAATAACTACTTCTTATATAGCCTTTAACGGCTTAAATAAGGAGGAAGTATGTATCGATTTGTATTTCAGGACCCATCTGTAACTTCTTCTCTTCAAGGGGTTACCCTAGAGCAAGGATTTAACTTAGCGCTTTTCTTTTTTAGATGCTTATATGATGAACTCCCTGAGCTTTATAACTCTAGCTCTAAGGAAATCTCCAAACTTAACTTTAATCTTATGTTAGGTAGGTATGCTCTTGCTGAAGGATGGAACCTAGTGGTTCATCAAGTTACCCAAGAGCAACCAACCCATATCCAAGCAGAAGATCTCTTTTCTTGTTTAATTGCATTTACCAAATTCTTCAATGCAGGATGCAATTTTGAACTAGGACCTCTGATTACTTTATTAGAAAAAATAGAAACATATCCTAATAAATACTCCCTAGAAAGCGGTTTATGGGAAAAGGTGCTTAGTAATAGCCACAGAAGGCTTGTCTTTTCCTATGCTGCATTCTCCACAGAAAAAAAGGTCTCTGTAGAACAGGGATTTAATATAGCCATGCTCTTTTTTGAAGACCTGCTGCCTTTAATCACACCTATGATTGATTCTCTAGATCATTGGGTATCGTATAACTACACTCTATTGGATGGTTATGAATATCCTGCAGAATGGAATGAAGCGGTATCTCGCGTGACAAATATTCCTAAACTTCAACAAAAAAATGTGAACATCCCCATAAAAGTTCTTTTTTCTAGTTTAATAGAGTTTTCTAAAATCATGCATGCTCGATTTGATTTTGAATTGGATTACTTGCTCGATTTATTAGAAGCTATTCAAAAAAATCCCAGAAAATTTCCCCTTGAAGCAAAACTATGGGAAGAAGTGATAAAAAACAGCTATAGCACTCGTAGCTTACACAGAGAGTTCCACTGGGATTCCTCACTCCCTGACACCCCATACCCCACTTCCGAAGAAATAGATGAAATAAGAAATGCTAGAGCCCCAGATCAAATCGTAAATGTTTTCTCCAGAAAAAAGCCAACTATCTTTCCCACTAAAGAGATCTATCAAAAAGCCATGCCAGATGGCGGATGGGCTTGGGCAGAGGTTGTCAACGGTAAAATCATCAATGGTGGACGCCATGAGGTTAAGTGGGAGCTCTATAACAAAACCTATCCAGAAGGCGCGGGTAAGCTTTATAAGCCAGATGAAATAAAACCAATAAAATGAAGGAATAAAATATGGCAACTCCACTTCCCACCCATCTCATAGATGTAAATAAACTAATAGATAGTCGTGGTATCAATGAAGAATATTTGGAAGAGATATTAGTCTCTAACCCGGTAAGTAGAACAAGTAATGTTACAACTTATATGACGCAAGATAGTCGCAAACATGAGTTTGAAGATCTAAGACGACAATCTTTGCAGATAAAAGAACTGTTAAATAGGGATAGTTATGCTATTAAAGAACCAACGACTGAAGGAGTAAATTATAATTTAAAAGCATTAACTACTGAATTAGCAAATTCAGGAAATCTACAACAACCATGGGAGTTTAAAAAAATCTCGCTATCTCCATTGTTAAATGACGATTTCTTTATTTGTGATTGGTTAACTAGAGTTGAAAGTCAATTTGATCCGCAAACTCCCCAAAAAATAAAAGAAGCAGATCTTAAATATGCTAAAGAAAATTTACAAGCAGGTAGAATTTTCACCGCTCTTCTTCCTGGCATGCAAACAGTGGAAGGAACGAAAAATTATCTGCTGAAAACCATGAGAGTTATAAGAGATTTCAAAGATTTAGATCAAGTAGCTCAAGTTCAACTGGACATTGATAAAAAATCTCTAAGTAAAGAAAGAGGTTATAAAAATGCTATGTTAGCTGGTTTGATAGGGACCATTACAACTGGTAGCATTGCTATGATCTGGCTTGTAAAAGTTAGCAAAATAGCAGTGATTGCAGGTGTAGCAATCAATACAATAGCTGCACTATATGCAACCTATAATTATTGGGTCCACAGGAACGATGAAGCAGATGGAAAAAAAGAACTAAATAAATTTCAAGGATTAATCAATAAATCCTTACGGATCTATAAGGAAAAGCTTAAACCAGAAGTTTATGATGGATCCCAAGCCATATTCAGACAAAGAGGAGACTCATTAGACTTTTTATTTTTTGGCAGAATTTAAACCAGAAAAGCCAATCAAACAACCTTAAAAAATTAGCTAACTGCTAAATTTTAAGGTTGTTTTATGATGTAAGATTTCAATCTTTTGCAGGGTTTGGGTTCTATCCAAATGATTCGTAAAATTAAGCGATAAGAAAAATGTCTTTGACCCTGTTTAACTAATAAATTTTCCAGCTAATAAAATTTAAAATTGATCAAGATTAATTGCTTTTGAAAAGAGAGACGCTCGAGTCAGGGCTTACGTTTTTTGCATTTTAATAGACAAGTATATAGCTTTGGAAATTTCTTATTAAGTAGTTGTTGAAAGGGGTCTTCTTCATTATTGATTAATTTGTCAATAACTGTTAATAGCTCCTCTTGGGAATATTCAGGTTTAGGTTCTATCGACATATTTGTAAGAGTTTCAACTATGTTTGATAGTTCTGTTTCCATTCCCAGACGGTGATTGGAGTTTATGTGATAAGCCCAATTTACAACTCGAATCGGGTCATATGGGTCTAATAAAAGTTCTTGTAGCTCTTTAATAAGTTGTTGTTTTGTGTATGTGCATAGTCGTGGAAATTTCATATTACGCATTTGTTGAAAAGGGTCTTCTTCATTGTTGGTTAACTTATCAACAACGATTAATAGCTCCTCCTGGGAATACTCGAATTCAATTCCCATTGACATAGTTGCAAGGGTATCAATGATATCGTTTAGTTCTTCAGGCATATCCAAGTCGGAATCAAATTTCATGTTATAAGCCCAGTCAGCGACTTGAATAGGGTTATAAGGAGCTGCTGATAAAAGTTCTTTTAGTTCGTTAATCAAACGTTGTTTTAAATATGTGTATTTTCTCGTGAGTTCCTTGATGTGTATTTGTTGAAAGGGATTTTCTTCGTTATTGATCAAGTTGTCTGCAAGAACTAAGAGATCGGTTTGGGAATACTCGAATGCAGACCCAGATGATATTGTTCTAAGAATAGGGATAATAGCAGATAGCTCTTGAGGTATGTCTGAACAACGTTTACAAAGCATGTTATATGCTTTTTCAGAGACTTGGATAGGATCATATGGATCTAATAACATTTCTTTTAATTCTTTACCTAACTGATATCTTGTATACATATAATTAATCTTCCAGTTAGGAACTGTAAAAAAAATTCTCTTTATATTCCGGAATTTTTTCAAGGATAGTAAATCAATCCTTATCTGAAAAGAATTTCTCCAAGTTTATCTTAAAAGCATGCAATTTTTTTATAGGTTTCTATCATTTTACAATCTCATAGATTTCCTTTCACATATGAAATCAGCGATAAAAAAAACCTCGGAAATAAAATTTAAAATTGATTAATAGTGATCTCTTAATATAACCTTTAACGACCTAACAAAGAGAAAGTATGTTTGTGTTTCAAGATGAATCTGTAGCTCCTTGTATTTCTTCTCCTGTTCAAGAAGTTTCTTCTGAACAAGGATTTAATCTAGTGCTTCTCTTTTTTGGTCATTTAGGCCGAGAAACTGATATTTTTTCCGAAATACGATCTAAAGAAATGTATGATTTTAGTTTTGGTATTAATGCAAGTAGATATGAGTGTACTAAAGATTGGGATCAAGCTGTTTGTCAAGCTACAAGTATCTCCCAAGATCGAAAAAACACCAGTAACATTTGCATAGAGGATCTTTTTTCCTGCTTAACCGAATTAGTTAAACTTTCTAATAAAGAGCATAATTTTCAATTAGGTCCTCTTATTGCTTTATTAGAAGAGATGAAAACCGATCCTAGTAAACACCTCCGGGAAATTGAAATATGGGAGTATGTAATCAGTAATAGCCACAAAAGGCTTGTCTTTCCTTATGCGGAATTCTCCACAGAAAAAGAAGTCTCAGTTGAACAAGGGTTTCATATCGCCATGCTCTTTTTTCAGGATTTATATCCTTTAGTTGCGCCTCATTTTTCTCAAGATCCAAAGGAACAAACGATATTAAGCCTTCATGAAATTGTTCTAACATGGGGATATGAATACCCAGCAGAATGGAATGAAGCTGTATTTCGCTTAACAAAGATTCCTAAGTGGCAACAGAAAGAAATCAACATTCCAATAGAAATTCTTTTCCCTTGTGTAATTGAGTTTACAAAAATCTTTCATAAACGGCTTAAGTACGAACTTAACTATTTAATGAACCTATTAGAGGCTATCCAAAAAGATCCCGATGGCTTCCCAATTGAAACGAGGTTGTGGAAGAAAGCGATAAAAGATAGCTATAGTGCACGAACTTTGCACGTAGATTTTAATTGGAATAGTGAGCTTCCCGATAATGAAAAATACTAATACATACTTGCTATGCACCTAGTACATATTTGTACTTAAAAAAAGCGTTCTCATAAGAACTATATCCCCAATACTTCCATTAAAGAGACTTTTATGGTGCAACCTCTAATAACTACTTCTACTTCAGGCTTAAGCTTTGAAGCAACTACTGTTCCTCCCTCTACAGAAACAAAAAAGATTGTAGAACTATTCTCTCAAAATATACGATTTTTGCCTATTTGCCGAGAAACCATAGATGGTGTGGGAAGAAAGATGCGGTTATGGGAAGTTCCTGGAACCGATTTTTTCTGTGGAACGATATTACATCCCAATGGACAAATAACTCTCATCCCTGCGCATAAGATCATCAACCCTTTGCAGGGACCATCTTCTATCCAAACGATTCGTAAGATTAAGCAATTAGAAAATAGACACTGGAAACTCGCTTATTTAGATACGCATGATCAGTTAAGCATTTGGCCACACATTGCTGCAGCTGCTCAGGGTGATGGATCAGAGAAGTCTATTTTCTTTCCTCCTAATGACGGTCAAGTTAAACATATGTTTAGAAATGATGAAGGACATTTCCCTGATACTTCAGCAAATCGAAATTTGATATTACATGCCGTTCGTCCAGAAAATAAAATAGGTAATCTCTTTGCGAACCCTTCTATAGAAGTGTATTACAAAAAGATATCCGATAATCAGTTTGTTTGGGTGTATGTCAAAGCCAATGGTGAGATTACCAATGCAGGATGTAACAAAAAGCACTGGAGCTGGAATACAAAAGGCTTCCCTAGAGGTCAAGGCAGACTTGAAAATCCTGATGGGAAATACCCATCCTCAAATCCACCCCGTGGAGGAGGAGGAGGCGGCGGAAGAAGAGCTCCAAACCAAGCACATACAGCTAATCAACCACATCCAAAGATTGGAGTAACCCCAGCGAATAAGAATTTTCAAGAGGTATTGCAACAAACAAAACTCACTGACTCTTATAATACAACCCATCGTGGTAACCCTGTTCCTGCTAAGGGAGGAACTGGAGGTACAATTGGAGGGGTTGCTTGTGGTGTGGATTATATACAAGGTTTGTTTGATAAAGCGGAATCCGTTTTTGAAAAAGATCACTATTTTTGTGTGCCTTTGATTGATGGGCAAATTCCCTTTAGTCAGGAGCAGTTGCGTCAGATCTTACGTGAGCTTGCTATTGGTATTTATATGCATGGAGCGGTGCCTTTTTTCAGTTTGCATTTTAACCAGAATGCAGAATTATTTTCGGTGATGGACCCTGCGTATCAAAATACAATGGTTGGACGGGTAATTGGTATGTTGGACTATTTCATGAAAGGATATCTCAATGGAGGGGTTTTTCAAGAAGAGTTTATCGATAAGCAAAAACCTGAGCCAAAGAAGCAAAAGCCGCTATCGATGATAGAAAGATTATACAATTGGTGGTGGCCTCCTGCATCTTCTAATCAATTAGTTGTTGCAGGACAACAACCCATGTCGGTTTTAGATTGGTTATATAGTTGGTGGTGGCCTTCCAGTAGTGCACAAAAAGCTTTACCTTTAGATAAACTGATCGATTTTGAAGAATATTGTCAGTTGTATCTTAAAGGAGAGGATAAGAATTATGCTTCTGTAAGAAGCATGCAGCAAAAAGTTAAAATCAGTGGTTTGCTAGAGAGATTAACTATAACACTTAATGAAGAACCTGAAGAGCTTACTAATTTTGATGGTTTTAAGAATTCCTTTCGGATCATTGCTAAACAAAACAGTTTTCAGAAAGAAGATAATCTTTTTGTCATTGATGCAGATTTTGATGTTCTTTATACGATTGAGCCATCTCCCATGTATCAAGAAAAACTGGAAGAATATTTTAGAAAGCATGGGGAAATGCCAGCTTCTTATCAAGAGCTTGTTCTTATTTATGAACTTATGAGTAAGCAAATTCACGACCATATGGTTAAAATGCCTATGTGCCGTGAATATTTTGCGATGTTGGGGGTGATTAACTTTTTCTCTAGTTATTTTTCTACCCTTAAAAAACATCACAAGCTTCCTGAATTAGCTGCTTTTGAAAAGATAGATGCTCGAGGTTGCCCTCCTGTTTTTCCTCATTTGCCACTAAGAGCTTCTGCTACAGAATTTATTAGAATGAATCTTAAAGAAGTAATAAGTAACTGTTTAAAAAATAACGAACAATTGATGAACTTAGGCTTTTCTCGCTTATTCGATCACTTAATGAGCAATCGGAGCTTAGAGTCTTTTGATAGAGATGAGACTCAAATACTTTATAACATACTCAGAAAAGAGCTTGAATCCAATGTCCTCGGCTTATGCAATCCACCTTTTAGGCGTTATCTTTTGAAAAATCAACAAAGTCTTAGCCCCTTATTTGAACAACTAACTCAGTCTTTATTAGAGGGGTTATTCAAGAGTTTTGAAAAAACAATGGATTTCCATAAGAATCTTTATTATACGCAGCGCCTTGTTAAGATTGAGCTAGTAAAGCGATTTCTTTCAGAAACATGTCATAAAATGCCTAATCAAATAAAAAATATTTCCAGAGAAATTCCTTATAATGGTCTATTCAATGCTAATGTCGTCTCTACAGAAGAACTAGAAAAAAATAAGAGGATAGTCGGCGGATGTGGTATGCAGCTCAAAGAACAAAGAGTGCAGTCTTCTAGCAAGGCTAGCTTTATTTTAGA
>JBAUFS010000070.1:0-13235 GCA_049679255.1 Candidatus Rhabdochlamydia sp. | reverse complement strand
TTGTTTTATATGCTTTGGTATTTTGCCTTTTGGCTGGCTCATAGAAATCTCCTCGAAAATATGTCTCGAACAGTTTCTAGCATCCGCTCTCTAAATTCAAGATCTTGTTTTAATGGTCAGTCGCCTGGCAGCTGGTAAGGCTTCTGCTATTTTTATCGATTTTATCGAAAACAGGTTTGTAAAAGAGCCTTTGATGTCTAATACTGATGAAGAAAAGAGCATAAGATTTCTTGCAAAAGTAGGTCTGAACATGATCCTTACTAGCAGCATCTGTTCTTTAGCAAACGCGAGACGATTAGGATTAGGAATCTCATTGCTTAAGTTTGCTTGTACAGGAATTGTTATAGAGTTAGTATTTACGAAAATAGCCCATACATTTTTTCTTTCTCTAAAACCAGGAGAAACTTCTTAAAATCTTTATAGCTCTTTTGAATAAAGAGAGCTATTTAATGAATAAGAGGTTTCCTGTTTACTTGCAAATGGCAAGTTATCATCTTCTATTGCTTGTATAGAAGTTAACGTGAGAGACTCCATTTCTGTAAAATCTCTTTGGCTATCAGATAAGAAAAAGAAGTCTTCTTCAGAATCTTCTAATAGACTTAATTTACCGCAGAGAACAAAAGAGGGGATTTGCTCTTTTGTGTTTAGGAAATCCAGTTTCATTTTTTCTACGGCTTCTAAGAATTTAAGAGTTTGGGTTTCTGGGTCTTTTTGTAAGTGAGTAAGATAAATATGACCAATAGGCGTATTTTTGTTTTTGATGATAAAATCTAAATAACCTTCACCCTCTTTTTCTGGATCTTTAAAGGAATTAAATTGGGCATTTTCCATAGGATACTTACTAGCAATAAAAAAACCATCAAAAGAAGATGCAGCGTGTTTTTTGGAAGATGGGTTCATGTATAAGAAATGAGCGTAGCTTCCCAGAAGCAGTTCATATAAATCATGAGCATAATGCGTATCCATATCTTGGATACAGATCACATCAGCATCTTGTGATAAAATGAATTCAGCTAAAAGAGAGGCTGGAACCTTTAAACAAGACTCAAAATTTAAGATGTGAAGATTTATTACAGATTCTTCCTTTTCTACGCAGGCACCGGGCAAATAAATGAGTTCGTCGGAAATATTTTCGCTAAATCCAGTTATATCACTAGACCTTGTTTGTTGGACTATGGGAATCTTGTTTTCTATTTCTCCATGAAGGATTGCTGAAAAGCCAAGTATGAATGTGTATTTAAGGATGAATTTCATAGAAGTATCCTAGAGATTTTTAAAAGAGAGTATTGCAAGAATGAAAAAAAAAGTATAATAAAATAATCTCAAAAAAGATCGTATTTAAAATAAAACGCTCTTGCTGAAAATCAAGTAAATCAGGATGATGTAACCCCTATGCACTGGTAGCTCAGCTGGATAGAGCACCCGGCTACGAACCGGGAGGTCGGAGGTTCGAATCCTCTCTGGTGCATTTTTTCTTTTAAAGAGCTATCTATGATTGTAAAAAGATTCTCAACCGGGCCAATAGATACGAATAGCTATTTGCTTATCTGCCCATCTTCTAAGTCAGCTGCTGTAATTGATGTGGGTCAAAATAGTGCTAAAGAGCTTAGCTCCTATGCAGAAAAGCACCAATTAAAGCTGGAAAAAATTCTTCTTACTCATTCTCATTGGGATCATATTGCAGATATTTCTCATTTGAATATACCGGTTTACATACATCAAGATGATGAAGCTAATGTCGTAAATCCTGGCTCTGATGGGCTCCCTCTTTTTATTCCTATTCAAGGGGTAAAAGTAGATCATTACCTAAAAGATGGTGAGGTGATTGATGTAGGAGATCTGCGTATTAAAGTCATTCATACTCCTGGTCACACGCCAGGAGGTGTATGTTTTTATCTAGAAGAACAAAAAATCCTCTTTTCAGGAGATACGTTATTCCAAGGAGCTATTGGTCGAATGGATTTACCAACAGCATGCCCTCCTCTTAAAATGATAGAATCTTTAAAAAAGCTAGAGGCGCTTCCCAGAGAAACTAGTGTCTATCCAGGACACGGAGATAAAACTACAATTAAGCAAGAGCTCTCAAACATTCATGCAATGGAAAAACTTTTACACAAGAGGACAATATGAATCGTTTATTGATCGGAAAAAAAGCTCCTTCTTTTATAGCAAAAGCCGTGCAGGGAGGAAAAATAATAGAGGGATTTTCCTTAGATGATTTTTTAGGGCAATATGTTGTATTTTTTTTCTATCCTTTAAATTTTACCTTTGTTTGCCCAACCGAATTACATGCTTTTCAAGAAGCTCTTCCACAATTTAAGCGGAAAAATGCTCAGGTGGTTGGTTGCTCAGTGGATAGTGAATTTTCTCATTTAACTTGGCTTTCTACTCCTAAAGCTAAAGGCGGTGTTGAAGGGATAGAATATCCGATTGTTTCTGATCTGAATAAGAAAATAGCTAGTGATTATTGTGTATTGCACGAAGAAGAGGGAATTGCCTATCGAGGTTTGTTCTTAATCGATCGTCAAGGAATCATACGTCATCTTTTAATCAATGATTTCCCTATTGGACGCTCGGTCGAGGAAGCTTTACGCGTTTTAGATGCATTAATTTGCTTTGAGGCACATGGAGCGGTTTGTCCTGCTAATTGGAGCGTGGGGAAAAAAACCATGCAACCGGATGCAGCAGGGTTGGTTAATTATTTTAACTAAGAAGCATGACTGGTTAAGAAGTCATAGAGATCTTTTTGAGAAGTAACGAAGATACTTTGGTATAAAAAGCAAATGGCAATGGTGTGCTTGATGATATCTGCATCTCCTATTCCAGGCATGCAGATAGCTGATAGCTTGGGGAATGCTTTTGGGTTTTTAAGCATTTTTAGCCCTTGCTTATAATCAGACAAGCTAAAGCCTTCTTCTTTTACTCTAAAATAGATCAGCAACCTATTATAGAGCAGCATTTGAATGCCACATGGTAATCCTTCACTTCCTTTGGGAGGATTACCAAACTTTTCTGCTAATTGATAGGCAGATTCACAAAGCTTAGGGGTGCAAAATGCTCCTTTTTCTGCTTCTCCAAATAAAAAAACCGTGTGACGCATCTCTTCTTCCTTTGAAAGGGGCTTATTTGTTTCTTTATAGTTTTTCAAAAAAAAACTCAATAGATCTCTGGTTGTTTTTTTACTTATCTTTTTTGAGTAAAGTTGTTGTAGGAAATTCTTTATATAATTAAAACTAATATTTTAATTTATGGAGGGTTAGATGCTGAGAATTTTCCTTTTATCTCTGGTTATCAGTCATATGGGATTTATCTCTGTACAATCTAAAGAGCAAATAGAGGAGAATTTTTCTGATACTGTTTATCAATTGATCGATCAAAATGACTTTTTTCAAGCAAAAGCAGTGCTTATTCAAGAAATCTCTCAAAATCTTCTTCTTGCCGAAAGATTTGATTATGAAAATTATCAAAATGTTAAAAATCAGGTCTTTGAAAAATTAACAAGAGATTGTGAGAATATACCATTAGTTTTTTGTCAGCTATTTGAAAAGATTAGTTGGAAGGATATGCAAAAAGAGTTAACCGCTTATCAAGAAAAAATACAAAGACAAATGGAAGCTTTTTTCATTTCTGTTACCGCACAGGATTCTTTTTATCAACTTCCTCTATTGGAAGAGGATAAAAAAAACATCAGGATCATTATCAAAACAATGGCAGAAAAGGGACTAGTAAAGTTACTACTTGAGAGGCGTTACCTAGAAAAAAAAGGGGATCAAGTAAATTACATCCATCCTCTGCGCTTTATTGGATATATCTTTTCCGATGAAAAGCTAAAAGATTGTATGCGTCAAATTAAGACCAGCAGATTTAAATGGAATGAATTTATTAAAGGGTTTTCTCGTCGTATGGATGAAGAATACGTGGTAGATAACCTTACACGCTTTATACCAGAATTTGTGGAGCAAGTACATCCACAACACCCCGAACGCATTGAGGGTTTTATGAGAAAAAAATCTTGGGAAGAGTTGGTTGCTGATTTATTAAATTAAAGATAATCTATGAAAGAAAAATCGATTAATTATTGGTTTTTTGGCTTCTATTTTTTATTAATAAGTACATTACATATTGTTCATTTGTTGCTAAAACCCAGCGCAGCTATATGGTGTGTTGATGCAATAGGACAATGTGCTCTTGAAACTATTTTATTAATTATATTAGCTAAAACTCTTAGCTTATATATTCCTTTTGCTATTAACATAGTTGGGTTAAGCCTATTTTTGATATTAGCTCATATACTTGATTTTCCTCTTGTTCGATTGATGGACATTTCTTTTTGGTTTGCTCTAAATTTTATGCTGCAAGAAGGAGGAGACAATATTTTAGAGCTGCTTTATGCGAGTAATATCTCTTTAAGCAACTGGATTTTTTTATTTTTTGGCTCTGTTACTATTTTAATTTCGAGCGTATTGTGTTTTAAGAAAACACAATATTGGAGCGACAAAATTCCTCTTTATCTTTCTTTCAATTCTCTGATTGTATTAACAGGTGGTAGTTTTTTTTTACTATGTGGTTGGGATTTAGTAACCTTAGATAGAAAAACGCTTGACAATGTGCAGGCATATCAAAAAATCCTGCCTTGGAAAACAACTTTTTTTGTGAAAGAAAAAGAGTATTTAGAAGTAGATCAACCCATTTTAGCTCTACAAGAGCATGATCTATTAGAGATCGAAAAAATCCATTTAGATACAAAACCAGATATTTATTTATTCATAGTAGAGTCTTTAAGAGAAGACTTCATTAATCAAGAGATAGCTCCTCATTTGAACTCTTTTAAAGAGCGGTCACTTTCTTTTCAACTAGCTCTTGCAAATGCAAATGCAACGCATCTTTCCTGGTTTTCCCTTTTTTATTCTCAATTACCATTTCATTGGAATTCTTTATTATTAAAACAAAAAGCCATGGGAAGTCCTTTTTTACAAACACTGAAGGCAAGTGGGTATCGTATTCATGTATATGCCTCTTCACGCCTTGGTTATTATGGAATGGAAGAGAGCTTATTTGGTCGTAATCGGATGCTTATTGATAAAATAGTGACGCAGGATTCTGTAGACAAACCTACTTATTTAAAAGATCAAGCTGTGATCAATTGCTTAATTGAGGATATGCAACAGGATAAAGGAGGGCGAGTATTTATTACTTTTCTAGATTCTACACATTTAGATTATAGCTGGCCCCTTGAAAAAAAATCTGTTTTTGAACCGGTGGATCAAACTCTTAACTATCTAAAAGCGCTCTCTAATAATAAAGAATATTTAGAAAAAATTAAAAATCGTTATCGCAATGCATTGCATTTTGTGGATTCCTTATTTGGTAGGTTTTTTATAGCTCTTGAATCGGATAAAGATGCTTTGGTGGTAATCACTGGAGATCATGGAGAAGAATTTTATGAGCAAGGGCATCTTTTCCATGCCTCTCATTTAAGTTACCCCCAAGTTCATGTTCCCCTTTATTATCGATTAGGCAGCGATCCTAAATGGAGTGGATGCACTTTAGATCGACTCAGTTCACATATGGATATTTTCCCTACTTTATTTCACTATTTATTGAAAAAACCATTTATAGGAAACTATGAAGGACAATCTGTTTTAGACGAGAATCCTTGGCCTTATGCAGTGGTTACTCGATTTAATGCTTGTTTCTCTCCTACAGAATTTTGTATTCACGATAAAGAATATAAAGCCATTTTTCGTGCAGAAAAGGATGTTTTTAGCTGTAGGAGATTACAACTCATAGATGTAAAAACATTGCATGATGATCTATTAACCAACAAAGAGCAAATTATAGAAGAGCGATTTAAACCAGCCCTTCAAAGGGTATTTACCCCTCATGAGTAATATGCGAACTTGGAGTCTATCCAAATTGGATTCCTTGCTTGGGATCTGTTTCCCCTATCAGAGGCGCTCTTATAAAACACAAGAGGAAATCAGAACTTATGCAAGTCCTTTAAGTTTACAAAAGTTTGCCAAAGAGCATGGATATTTTTCCCATGCACCTTTGCTCTCTTTAGTATCTAGTAGCAAAGAGGACTTAAAAATTGTACAAGAAGCGTTAGAAAACACGATAGAAGTGGATAGTAGCTGGCTTGATTTTTGTGTGGCGGAGATTCTTTGCAAAGCATTAGCCTATCGCGATATTGCTTTAAGCCATGAGATAAAAATTCCTGTTCGTAATTTACAAAATCAAATCATTTTAGAGACATTTGTTTTAGATAGGGTCTTTAACCTTTGGCAGCAGATGCCAGCTTTTGGATGGATTCCAAAAAACCCTCATATTTCTTCCCTTTTAATTTTTCGAGGAACCGACTTTAGTCCAACTACTAAAAGAGGTTTAGCTTCTCTTTTTAGCGATTTGGATATTTCAGGTCCTGGGTTTAGAGTGTTTAGAAAAGCGAAATTACAGATTCAAGAATGGTTAATAAAAGTTCATCAGAAAACAAAGGCTGCGCGTGTAATGGGTTGTAGTTTAGGAGGAGCTCTAGCTGGACATACCTTTATCGAGTATTACGATCTATTAAGTAAAGAACCCTCTATTGCTGTTCATCCTCCAGGAATATTTAAACAGGCAAAAAAAAACTGGAATCAGCTCGGAAAAGAAATCAAACAGCGATTTACCACCTATGTTTCCCAGGGGGATTTTGTCTCCAAAGTAGGCTCTCTTATTGGAGATAGATATATATTATCCATAGAGGCGCAGCTAAAGCCTTTAGCTGCGCATACTCTATTATTTGCAGGACAGCCGCTACTTATTTGCCAAAATGCGCATGAGCTTTAAGCTCATGCTCAATTTCCAGTAGACGATTGTATTTGGCAACTCTATCTGTACGACAAGGCGCTCCTGTTTTAATCTGTCCTGTTGAAAGAGCAACGCTTAAATCAGCAATTGTTGTATCTTCTGTTTCTCCTGAGCGATGAGAAATAACGGTTTTATATCGATTTTTTTTGGCTAGATCTATGGTTCCGAGAGTTTCTGATAGGGTTCCAATTTGATTGAGTTTAATTAAAATAGAATTAGCAACCCCTTGATCAATCCCTCTTTGTAGAAATTTTGGATTGGTTACAAAGATATCATCTCCGACTATTTGGATTTTTTTCCCTAATGTGGTTGTTAATTTATGCCAGCCTTTCCAGTCATTTTGATCGAGAGGGTCTTCAATGCTATCAATGGGGTATTTTTCGCATAGCTCGCTAAGGTAGGCAATAAGCTCTTCTGTTGAGCGTGTGCTAAAAGGCATACCAGCTGCTTGTTTTTTTCTTTCCACATAAGATTTGCTGCAGCTGTCATAAAATTCAGAGGCTGCACAGTCCATGGCAATGGTTATTTGATGACCTGGTTCATAGCCAGCTTGTCTAATGGCCCTTAAAATATAATCAAGGGTTATTTCATTGGATTCTAATCTAGGAGCAAATCCCCCTTCATCTCCAACAGATGTAGAGTACCCTTCGCTTTTTAAAAGTGATTTTAGTGTGTGATAGATTTCTACACCCCAACGTAATGCTTCACGGAAACTAGGCGCTCCGATAGGACGAATCATGAACTCTTGAAAATCGAGCAGATTATCTGCATGAGCTCCTCCATTGATAATATTCATCATAGGACAGGGCATGGTATAATTAGTTTGAGGATGTAGGTACTTATAAAGTGGCATTTTTTTAGAACAAGCAGCGGCTTTAGCTACTGCAAGAGAAACCCCTAGAATAGCGTTAGCTCCATAGCGTGATTTATTTTCTTTTCCATCTGCTTGAATCATTAACTGGTCGATTTTATTTTGGGCAAAAATGGATTCTCCTTTTAAGAGCTTAGCAAGAGGCCCTATCACATTTTCTACAGCCTGTAAAACACCTTTACCTTGATAGCGTTTAGGGTCTTTATCTCTTAGCTCAACAGCTTCATGCTCACCAGTAGATGCTCCGGAGGGAACAAGGGCTTTACCTTGACTACCATCTGTAGCAAAAACAGAAACCTCAATTGTGGGGTTGCCTCGGGAGTCGAGTACTTCTAAAGCATCAATAGATTCGATGTTGCTCATATAAAATGCCTAATGGTTAACGGTTTTGATGTTTTTTAGATAGAGAAGACATTAAAGCGCAATAAGAGTCAAAGCGCAAGGTTGAAATTTCTCCTGTCTCCACTGCTTTTTTTACTGCACAATTAGGTTCTTCCCTATGGGTGCAGTTGGGAAATTGACACTCTGAGGAAATGCTAAAGATTTCAGAGAAGTAAGAAGATAGTGTTTTTTTATCTATATCCCAGATTCCAAAACTCTGAATACCAGGGGTATCAATGCAATATCCTCCTCCTTCTAGAGGGATCATGCGGGCTTGTGTTGTGGTGTGTGAGCCTTTGCCTGTGCGTTTTACCACTTTTCTTGTTGCAAAACAAAGACCTGTGACCAAATTAATCAAAGAGGATTTACCTACACCGGATTGCCCAGAAAACACCGATGTTTTGTTTTGCATTTGTGTTTTTAATACATCGATACCCTCTTGAGTGATAATGCTCAGAGGAATTACGATGAAATTAAGGGACTGATAGGTATGAATAAACTCATCGTATAATCTTTTTTCCTCTTCAATCGCTTCCAAAGACAGCCTATCAGGAGGATTATCTAATAAATCCACTTTATTGATAAGGATAATAGGACAAATATTCCCCTTTTGTGCAGCTATAATATAACGATCGATAAGTAGAGGTTTTAATTTAGGGCTGCAAACAGAAGCTGTAATAAAAACTTGATCTACATTGGTGGCGATCAACTGTTGTTTATTGCGCGAGAGATTATCTGCTCTAGACAGAATAGAATTGCGAGGCAATACTTGAGTAATCACAGCATGAGCCTCATCGATGATTTGCATGGATACAAGATCTCCAACCGCTATCAGATTTTTCATAAGGTCGCGCTCTTGTTTAAGAGCACCTTTTAAAGAACAAAGATAGGAATGCTCGTCTGCAAAAACCGTAACTCCATCTGCTGCAATAGTGAGAACCCTGCCTTGTATATCCGTTGCATTAACAAGCTTTTTGCTTTGTTTGAGCAGTTGATCCTGATTGCTCTTTTTAAATTTGGACCGATCTTTTTTTTCTGCGGTTTTTCTTTGCTTACGTGAAGCCTTTTTATCTGAACCCCAATATTGTTCCTCCCAATTGAGAAAGTGATCTTGCTTACTCATTCTTTAAGCCCTTGTAATAGATACATGAAAATAGCCCCTGCAATTGCCACATTCAGAGATTCAACAGGTTTTTTAATGGGGATAGCTATTTTCTGAGCATGTTGCATAATAAAAGGACTCAGTCCATGGGATTCATTTCCCAAAGCTAAAGCAATGGGTTTTTCTGATAAGATTTTTTTGATTTTATCTCCTTTAGCATCGGCTGCATAGATATGAAAAGATCCTTTTTTCAGTAGATTCTGTAGATCGATAAGATCTCCTTGAGCTAGTTTTAAGAAAAAAGTTGCGCCCTTAGCAGCACGCAGCGCTTTATCATTATATAGATCTACGCAACCCTCTACTAAGAATACAGACCAATCAAATGCTAAAGCGGTGCGTAAAAGAGTTCCTAGGTTTCCAGGATCTACCACTCTATCTAGGATCAGTAGGCGCTTACTAGATTTTACATCTTGAAAGATAGGCATGCAGATTTCAGCTGCAATGGGCTCAGGGGCTTCAAGACCTGTAATTTTTTCTAGGATAGCTAAAGAAGTGGTGCTGGTTTGTTGTGCTTTATAGGAAAAAAGAGGTCGATATGTTTTTTCGACCAGAATATTTTTGAAAGAAAACTTTTGAGATAATTCGCGAATCAATTTTATTCCACTAATTAGGACGGTTTTTTGTTCATAGCGATATGCGCGATTTTGTCGTAATTTAACTAAGTGCTTGACAATAGGATGCTGTAGACTGGAAAGGTAGCTCATGAGAATATTTGTTTCGAACAAGTCTATTTTGTCAGAAAATAGATTGCGCAGCAATAGCAATTACATTTAATCTTAAACTTTTTGCAAAAAAGAGGTTCTATTTGTGGATATAATGCCCTTGAAAAAAAATATACGGCGTATAAAAGCTCTATTTTTTACTTTAAGATACCCGCACTTAGCAATAGAGGGATTAAAAAATATTTTAGGCACTTCCTATTATAAAGGGATGTTAAAAAAAAGTAAGATTGAAAATAAAAGCTTAGACCAGATCGTTAATTTATATAACGAGATCCGGTTATTAAATTTTGATGTAAGATGTGGAAATGTATCTCATTTTGAGCTCTTAACCATTGCGTCAATGGTAGCCACACAAAAACCACACGTTTTGCTTGAAATTGGGACATTTGATGGGAATACGACACTTCAAATGGCTTTAAATGCTCCAGATACTGCTATTGTTCATACTTTGGATTTGCCCCCTGAGGTAACTTCTTTGGTTCAACCTATCTTAGAGGTTGATTTAAAATTAGTACGAGATAAGCAGAAAAAACAAAGAAAGTATCAAAAAACCCTTTGTGAAAAAAAAATTAACCAACATATTGGCGATTCTGCGGCCTATGATTTTAAGGCCTTTTGCAGAGAAGGATTGGTTGATTTTGCTTTCATAGATGGGGGACACTCCTATGAATGCGTTCGTAGCGATACAGAAAACGTCATGAAAATCTTGGCTCCCAACGCTATTGTGATGTGGCATGATTTTACTCCTGATTTTCAGGGAGTATTTACCTATTTGAATGAAATAAGCAGTAAATATCCCCTTATCCACATTACAGGAACCAATTTAGTCTATTATAAAAAACAGCAATAACTTCTCAAAATACAAAACTTAATCTGTTTTCTCTATTTCTTTGCAGATGGCATGCAGCATCTGAATAACTCCCTATTACTCCGTCTAAACTCGAAGGTCCTTCTGTTTCTATGTTTTGGCCAAAAGCATCGCTATTGTTATGCAGAACCAAAGCATAGGGGTCTTTTATCTTTGAGCATAGACAACTGAAAAAATAAAACCAAAAACCAGGTGAAAGTCCAATAGATCAAAAGTTGCATCTCAATCTTTATTTAAGAAAAAAAGACTTCCATTTTCATAAAAAAAACTTTACCTGGTTTTATACAATATCTTTTTTATATTCTGTTTCCTCTAACTTTTAATAACTGGTTCACATTCAATTTTGATAACTCAGTATTTTCAAGATCTAGGGGGTGCAGCATATCAACTGTTCTTCCTGCTCCTGCACCCAGGTGAGCAACAGCAGCTGCAGCTATTGCTCCAGCTACCGCAGCTAGCCCTCCTGCATTGGCTCCACCAGGTCCAACCATATTAGCATGATAAAAATTAGCATTAGAGCAAGTTTTAAAATACATAGCTAATTCATGTTCGCTGGTTAATTTTTTAGCAGCAATTTTAGCAGGTTCTGAATTTTTTTTGATGGAAGAAATTGAATTAATGGAACTTTGATTTTTCGAGAAACTATCCTGATTTTGAATTTTCATGTTCATATTACCTTAAAGTTATAGTTAATAATCAACCTTACAACACGGCCTAATCAGCACTAGGCTTTCTTGGTAGAGCAGGCGTAAGTTGAATAATAAAAAAAAATATTAATATTTTATTAGGATTTTTAACAACAAAAAAAAATTTATCTATTGGCAATAGAGTCAATAAAAATAGATGTAAATAAGATAATTTTAAGACGCTCTTGTTTTTGAAAAAGATATGGATTTGAATATATCAGCTAAGAGAATCGATAGCTAATAGACATATGGAGATCTTGCAAAATTTTGTAAGGAATACCTAAAAAATCTTTAGGGGCAGACTGAAAGTAAAAAAAATTATTAAAAATCAAATTGATTATAATGAGTTTCGTCCATATTCTTCTTAAGGGATAAGATGTTTACTAAATATAAATAAGAAGAAGAGAGTTGTAAAAAAACAATCAAAGGTTATTTAAAGTGAGCAAAATCTGGGAACAGGTCATTTTAATTTCTTTTTATATTGTCGTTCCATTTTTTTTTCTCGTTCGAATGTGGCACAATTATAATGTAAACTTAGGAAAGTGGTTATCAGAGATAACCCTCTATGGGGTTTATGTAATTACTCTGTTTTTAATTGGTTTTTGGTTAATGCCTTACGGCTATTTTTTTCGCTATTTTTTACTTATTGCATTTCTTATTGTTGCTTTTAAATCGCTACGAAACATCAAAAGAAGCTTTTCTTTTAAGTCCTTAACTGTCAGACAGATTTTTTTGTATCTAATTATTTTTTCCATAAGTGGTATTCTAATGCCAGATATTTTTTTAGCTTTAAATGGCTCTTTTTCTCCATCTTATTCGGTCGATCTGGAGTTTCCTCTTAAAGGAGGTGAATTTTACGTACTTCAAGGTGGCGCAAGCTCGGTAATTAATCATCATTATGCTGTTCCCGCACAAAGATACGGCCTTGATATTGTGCAACTCAACCGTTTTGGATTAAGAGTTAACGAATTAAATCCTAAAAAAGTGGATGATTTTACTATTTATGGGTCTATTCTCTATAGCCCATGTGATGGTATTGTGATCAATGCATTAGATCAATATCCTGATCTAGAGCCAGGTCTAATGGATCCAGAACATCCAGTAGGAAATTGTCTAGTTATCGCTAAAAAAAATTCAGATGTGGTGGTTGTTTTAGCACATCTCATGAGAGGGAGTGTTCAATTTAAAAAAGGAGATGTTATCCAAAAAGGACAAATTATCGCAAGAGTAGGTAATTCAGGGAATACTACAGAACCTCACTTACATATCCATTCGGTTTTAAACCATACCGGTGATTTTTTATTTTTAGGAAAAGGAGTGCCCATGAAATTTAAAGGCCGGTTTCTCATTCGAAATGACAGGATTACAGATTAGAAGGGCCTTTTTAGCCGCCTTCTAAAAGATAGACAACAAGATTAGTAATCTCAGTTTTGAGTTCTTCTAGTAAAGGAATATTTAGATCCAGTTGCTAGCTAGAAAACCCAAAACTGAGGTTAATATTGTGATTACCTTATATGCATATCTTTAGGGTAAAGCATCTTCATATTTCTGCTTATCTCGTTCTTAATTTAACGCCAGTTTAATTTAAGGCGTCTTTAAACTCCTGAGAATCAGTCCTTCTTCTTACCCTGTGTGTTATTTTCTCTCCACTCAACTACACTTCATACCAAATCAATAGGTAAAGCTTACAAATTTT
>JBAUFS010000069.1:0-7957 GCA_049679255.1 Candidatus Rhabdochlamydia sp. | reverse complement strand
AAAATTTGTAAGCTTTACCTATTGATTTGGTATGAAGTGTAGTTGACTGGAGAGAAAATAACACACAGGGTAAGAAGAAGGACTGATTCTCAGGAGTTTAAAGACGCCTTAAATTAAACTGGCGTTAACATGTAAAGTAGATGGCTTGGTAAAAGTATATACTTACGATAAGAACGTCTATTTTGCATTCGAAAATGAAAAACAACTAAATCAAGCTAAGGAAAAAATCATCCAGTTATGGGATAGAACTGATTATCCATTTTCTAAATGTAACTTGCAAAAAAACCAGTAGAACAAAGAGATTCTTTGGAATTATTATTCTCCTACCCTGCAAAGTCTAAGTTTTCCTTTGGCATTTCTACAAAGTCAGGAACAGAAGAAGGATCTCTTATTGGATCTGTGGAAGAACTCATAAAGCGTGTAGCAAGTGTTATCAATTTAGGAACATCGGATAGAACAGTTCCTATTGAAAAAATCAAAAACTCAGAAGAATTCCACTATAGAAGGATCTTCTAATTTCACTTAAAAACTCGTTTTTTTTATGCCTGCAATAACCCCCACAATACCTTGTCAAATAGAGGGATTAAAAACAATTTATGTATGTAACAGTTCTGTCTGTTTTGAATTTGAAAATGCAGAACAACTAAAGAAGGCCAAAAAGAAAGCAGCTCTTGTCTATAAAACCAAACCTGCTTTTGTACTGTCTTCATGCTCCAAAAAACCTATATTTGCGTTTAGTGTCTCCAAGAAACCAAAAAGAACTACCGTAAACAATCCTGTTAGTCCATTTATGTTAAATACAATGGCCATGCAAACCAATATAAAAAGGATACCTATTGCAAACTATTTAGAGATACTTTTTTAAGGATTTTTTTGCTGTTTGTTTAATAACTCTTTGATTCTATTCAGATCTAGCTGTACTTTTTTTGTTTTATGCTTACTGACAAGTACTTTTCCTGTTGTTTTAGTGCGACTCACATATTTAACCTCTGTAATCAGCACCTCTGCTTGGCTTTGCCTGCGAGCTTGGCTAAAATAAAGCGCTAGTTGCATAGCATCTTGCAAAATACCTTCATTGATCAACTTAGCTTTAATAACCACATGAGAGCCTGCCATGGGGGTTACATGCAACCAGGTATCATTACCCTTTGCTATAGTAAAGGTCAGTTTCTCGTTTCCTTTAGCGTTTTTCCCGACTAAAATGGTGTATTCTTTATCGATAAAGGTGAGAAAACCAGAAGCTTTATTACGCTCTTTTTTTAGAGGAGGTTTTTGATAAGAAATCTCTATGTTTGGATTGGATAATTCTTTCTGAAGCATGCGCATTTTCTGGTGGATCTCTTCTATAAATGAAGGATAGAGATCTAATCTTTTTTTTCTTTTGCGCACCTCTTTAAAACGCGCTTGTAATTGCTTTTGGATGGGAATTCCTGGCTCTAAAGCTATTTCCAGAAAAGATTGGCTCTCCCAATTCATGACCTGTACGCTTTTCATACCAGATGTTATTTGTTTCAGATGGCTTTTTAACAGTTCTGTTTCATTTTGTAAAACCTGCCAGTTTGTAGCTTGGGTGTACTCCTCTTGATACTTTTGAAGTTGCTTTTCTAATTTAGCTAATTGACTAGATATTTTTCTGCGATGTGATGCTAATAGTACTTGTTTTTCTAATAACTGATAACGCTCTTCTATTTCCTTACTAGCGACAAAAGCAGAAGAATGATGAATAGTAGGTTTTACAAGGGGGGCTTTATAATGAGAAGAAGTGGGTATATTGCTAAGCATAATAGCAAATAGAGAATCTGTAACAGCTAGAATTGGATGATGGTACATAAGCTCTGCAATAAAAAAATATTCTTCAAATTTTAAACAAAGAATACGATCCTCTGAGAGCAGAAAAACTTCCATACACGCTCTTTCTTTTAAGAGCTTATTTACTTGATCTGCAAAAGCAGAGGGGTAAGGCTTATATTTTTTATTTGTGAGATGAAAGCGACTAAAAGGTTTCTGCACACAGAGCAGTATCTGAACATGATTAAATACAAATATATAGCTTGTAGGATTAATTTGTATAAACCTTATCAGATTTTTATCTAGGATTTCTTTTTTCATTTCAGGAAGAAGAGAGAGCATCTCTGAATAACTCAACATAGAATCTCTTTTTTAGAAAAAGTTTAAAGATTACTGAACTATTATAAATATACGCATTAAAGATATAAAAGAAGAAAGTTCCCAAAGATTTATGCTAACAACAAACCAAAATCAATTACTTTGTCAAAATATTCTTTATCTAAAACACTTTCTTGCACTCCATTTACATGAATAAGAACCGGCCTAATCGAACAAAATTTAGGAATCTTCAAAGATTTTCTCTTTTCTTCCATTTCTTTAATGATCTTCGGACCTATCCTATTTTTGGAAAATTTAACCTCACATAAATAAAGACTAAAGCGAGTCTGGACCATATAATCAATTTGGCACCCTGGCTGCTTTAAGGTAGAGTTCTGAAAAAAAGGCCCATCCATGATGACCTCCTCTGGTGATAAATGTAACAGGTTCCAAATCGTCTTACGATTGTGCACTACAAGATTTTCAAATTGCAAACCCATTATAGACTCCCAGCCTGGAAGACGGTTTAATGTTGCATTAGCAAAAGCTTCTTTTTCGATTTTTGAGCGATTAGGAGCAATGTATTTTAAATAGAATCGAAGATAATTATCACTCAATCGGTAAAGGCTTAACTTGCTCTCTTGTTTACTAGCTAAGTTCCAAGTGAAATCCCTCTGTACAAAACCAGCTTTTACAAGATCATCCAAATGTTTGCTATATGCTCCACCTACTCTCCTTTTCAATTCTTTGCAGATCTGACTTAAGTCTTTAGGACCATCTGCAAGACAAGATATGATTTCCTTATGACTTGCATTTTTCCTAGAGAAAAGATCGGAAAATATCTCATCAAATTCTCTAACTAAAAGACCTCCTCTTGTAAAACAAAGATCTCGAATATTTTGCTCTACAGGTAATTCAGGTTTCATTCGTTCAAGATAAAGAGGAATTCCTCCTGTAACAGATAAGAGTTTAAATTTCTCATATGCTGTGATTCGCTTACTCTTAGGATGCCAAAAGGCATTACAAACATTTAAAGGAAGCTCTTCAACAACAAGATCAATAGCAATTCTACCCACAAATCCCGTACTACTCAGAATATTTTCTTCGATCCAAGAAGAGATCGAGCCACACAAAGCAAGTATCAACTGCGAATTTTTGCTAAAGTACATATCCCAAGCGGTTTTTAACTTACCTAGAAAATTAGGATCTTTTACTCCCATCCAAGATATCTCATCGAATACGATCAATACTCGACCCTTCGTGGTATGTTTAGAAAGGTGCCAGAAGAGATTCCCCCAATCATCGGATTTAATACCCGGCAATCCAGTTCTTTCCAGTTGGTAGGCAAACTCATCTCGTTGAGATTGCGCTGTGGTTTTTTGAACAGGAGGCATGCCAGAAAAGAAAAGACTCTTCATTTCTTTTCCAAACTCTGCAAGAAGCCTACTTTTCCCAATGCGTCTTCTTCCTCTAACAACGATCAGGCTTGCACATCTAGCATCTAATAGCCCCTTTAAGCCTAGCCAGCTCGGTTTTTCGTCCTATAAATTTGGAAAGTACCATTGCTTATCCTCTTATTTCTCCCATGCATTATATACATAAAATCAATCAACAAAAAGCTTTTTAGCGATTTGTTGTTAGAATTTCTATCTGAAAGAATTGACAACAAATCGTTAAAAAGTCGATTTGTTGTTAGAGTTTTGCTATTCATTTTAAACAATAAAAAATCTTATGGATCTCTGTTCATAGCGCTTGAGATCGATCTTATGCAATCAGGAGTCTTTATCAAATTCATCATTTTTATTTGATTTAAATATAAATCTTTACCTACGCTTCCTTCGTATTCAACAACGAATACATGACATAAGCTATCATCATATGATCTAGAAAAATGGAGAATTCCAATGACAAACGCAATTACATCATTCGCGTCTAATGCTTACGCATCACTACCAACATTAAAACTTGACACACCTTCCAATATAATTTAAGAAAGCAACGGCAGTCGCTCTCTTAAGGCATTGCTTTGGTTGCATTAGCTAATTCTACCCGAAGCTTCGGCTAGCCGACTTTACGCGGCGTATGGATGACTGTAGACGTAATGCAAACGGCTCGCTTCCGCTGTTAATATGCCAGACGCTCTGTTATTTTCTTACTAAATAAATTATATGGATATGGAAACAGTGATTTCTATAGGAGACTTTCTAGTTAATGTCCCAGGACGTGCTTGCGCTCTTTTTCTTAGAACGCTGTTAGTTGCATTTTTTATTTGCGGCGGTATCCAAATATTTGATTTCAAAAGAAAATCTTCTTTACTTAGCTGGAGAAGAGTAATCGGTCTTTTTTTATTAATCTTTGGTACAAGACTCTTACTTGATGTTCTAGTCTATTCTTAAGGTTTTAGTTAATCGCAGTTTGGTAAGCTTTTCAAAAATCTTTAGAGAAAATGCAGAATGCGTTGTCTACATAAGTCCTCTTAAGAGACTTCTTTGCAAGTATGTCCTGAATTTACAGTAACTCCGCTACCGGAGACTTATTTAAAATATTTTAAGGATCTGTTGCTTCCTTTATTTCTTTTTGAGGAATTTTTTGGGGCAATCTGAACATCTCCAATAGCCTTTCAATAAAGCTTGTTCGCATATCAATAGCAGTAAGTTTGTTTTCTATGCTGCTAATACGGCTTTCCATGCTATTCATGCGATTCTCTACCTTTTCAAATCGCGCATCCACCTCTTTAAATCGCGCGTCCATGTGCATTTCCATCTTTTCAAATCGCGCGTCCACGCGCGTTTCCATTTTTTCAAATCGCGCGTCCATCCTGTGAATCATCCAAGTGAATCCACCTAGGGTAGGAATGAGAATGCTTGCGATAACAGTAATGGTTTGAGAGTCTATGCCCATGCTTACCTCTTTATTAGGAGAAATAGTCTAACAGATTAGTGCTCAAACATGCAAGTTGATGTTTGTACTTAAAGCTCTTCTCTGGCAGTTTACCATTTTTTGCAAATGGTCATTGGCTCCTACGGTTTATCTCAAACGGAGTAGATTTATCTAAGACAACCCCATCATAACCCCTGTATTCATAGGTTTAGACGGGCAATCTCTTCCATTTCCTTTCTATAGATCATAGCACGATTTACTTTTATTTTCAGGTTTAGTTTAGCCGCATTTCGATAATTCCAAAGGTCTCTAACCCCAAATTTGCTCTCAAATATAGAAGCCAATCAAAGGCATTCCAAGAGCTCTGTCGGACTTAAGAGAAAAAAGCTCTTTTTGCAATGCTTCTTTTATTTCTTTGACTTTGAAAGAAAGTGGCACAGATATTAAAGTCACTGCATTAAGTATAAAACAACGGTTTTACATATATTTTTCACTCAATATGCATGTATATTGAACATATTTTACAATGATTATGCACGTATTTGTTACAAAGCCCAATCAAAATGCTCTTGAATAAAAAAATCCTTTGTTGAAAAAAAATTTACCTATCAGATATTGTTCGTGGACGAAAATAGGAGTTTGTATGTCTATGTCAATTCATGGATTTGGTGGGGCCGCTATCATGCAACCAAATGAAAGCAATGGTAAAATTTTTACCTCTTCACCTAATGTGGCTCGTTTAATTCAACTCATTGCTGCACCAATTTTACATGCAATGTAAGCCTGTATGACGCATTGCTTACAATCCAGTGCAATATTTCAGAAGCTTTAAAAAATTTTGCGCTCAGAAAAATAAATGTTCCAAGCGAAGAAAAAGTAGAAACGATTAGCTAATACAGGATGGATATGTTTAAAGAGATTTTTTTTACACTGATTGTGGTAGGTAGCATTAACGTAGGAGCAGAAATGAAGACTGATACCAAGATACAGAGTATTACAGAAACGAAAACAGATACAAAGATGCAAGACATTATGGAGCTAATACGTTTAGCTGTTTTACAAGAAGAGCAAATGGATATAATGCTGCCCTCGCTAGTTCAACAGGCGGTTACTTCTGCAAAGAATGATATGGATGTTAAGAAAGTTATTGCAGATGTAAAAGAAAAGATTCTTAGTGAAGCTTATCTAAAAAAATTTGTAGAAAATTTTGATAAGATATTTACTTATAATGAAATCCAATTGCTTCTTAGCTATTATAGAGCAGATGCGGTAAAAAAACTTTTTAAAAAAGGCGCTGAAACACTTCTTCCAGTTTATGCAGGCATTCAAGAAGTCATCGCAGATATCGTCAAGCCTCCTCTTTTAGAAGACAACGTTGCTGTAGTTTCTGCTTCCAATTTTCAGAAAGAAGTAAAAGAGTTCAAAGGTAGTGTTCTTTTAAAAGTTTACTCTACAATGTGTGGACCTTGTCAAGTCGTAAAACCCATCTTTTCAGAACTCAGTACTGAATTAGGAGATAAGGTCAAATTTTGCAAAATAGACCTTAGCTTCGAACCTGAATTGTTAAAAGAGCTTGAAGTAGCTTCAGTGCCTACTATCTTGTTTATCAAAGATGGAAAAATAATAGACCGCCACGTCGGTTTAATTAGCAAGGAAGATCTAAGAAACAAGGTTGTAGGAACCGGTATTGCTTCTGGGGCTTAAATGAACTCCTTTTACGAAAATTTCATAGAAATTCAAGTTTGAGCATTTCTAAATTAGAAATGCTCAAACTTGATCAAAAGTTGGTTATAAAAATGAAGCTAAGAGACGAACATGTCAGGAAATACTTTGTTAAGGCTTGATAAGACAATATAGCAACCAATGATCAAACAAACAGTCCACTTTTTTTTGCGGTTGTTATTACGCCATGCGTCTTGTATCCAGTCAGTCAATTTTAACAAGATGAGAGCCCACAAAAATATTGCTAGCGGTATGGAAAGGCCATAAACGCCGATTTTTTGTGATAGAGTCCATTCTTCCACAATTACTCTCTACGGTTGCGGTTGCGTGATTGTTCTGCCTTTGCTTCTCCTGCTATAGAGACTCCGGTGCCAAGCAATCCGGCCCCAAGCCCTATTAAAATAGGACTAATAGCGCCAGCAGGCGATCCTTGTAGAAGTATTCCTAGTCCTGTGAACACTACCCCTGTCATGTATGTAAAAAAACCAGGGTCGTCGCTCCTTGGCTTCGGGTTATTTCCATGCCTGTGCTTTACTAAAAGTCGTGAAGGCCCATCATTAAGGACTTGAACGTTTCTAATTCTTCCACCAACAGTGTTTATTATGCTAGGAACAGCTATAGCACCAAGAGGACCAAGAGTGCTTAGAGGAGCAGCTATAGCACCAGAAATCATTCCTGTAGCGAAATCTCGTACAAGGCTATCTTCTTTAACTTTTTTTTTACCAAAAGCCTTCTCAAACTCCTCAAATTCTCTTTAAGCTTCTTCTGCAGGGTCTTTTGATTAAAATTACTTTACACTTTAACATCAAATATTCTTGACAAAAGTTTTAAAGTCCAAGAATCATCCCAAGCAGCTTGTCTTCTTCTATGAGCAGTCCCTCTAATACCTCCAAGATCAATTCGTATCATGGTACTAGCTAATCTCTTCAATGCTGCTAGGTTCTCTGCTGTATTTCCCGTAGCTGCTAAACTTGCATCTTCACCAAAATTCATATCCATATTCCAATGTAAGCGATTTTCTATTGACCAATGGCTACGAACTATATCTCCAGATTGCTTTGCTTCTAATACAAGATTAGATATATAAAATCGCCTTTCCTCTGTTGTTTTTCCTTTAATGGTTGGTAGTGTAACATTGTTTCTGTAAATTGAAAATAAGGTAGAAAAGAAAAAGGCCTGAAATCAAGCTCTTCTTTTTCAAGCTCGTTCAAAAAAATGGAAAAGGAGAACGTTTATGATTTCAGGCCAA
>JBAUFS010000068.1:0-3258 GCA_049679255.1 Candidatus Rhabdochlamydia sp. | reverse complement strand
GCAGAAGGAGATAAGGCTTATCTCCTTCTCAATGATGACAAACTTGAATGCATTTTCGTAAGGGGCGAAAATAGTTTCATAGTTAAAATTCCATTTCCTTCCTCTATTACTCCAGAAGAAGCTATAGGCCGTTTATTGGAAATGTACCCCATTCTTATTAACAACAGCTCTATCAAATTCATAGAGAATGCAGAAGAGCTTCACACTTGGGATGTAAGGTATGGAAGTCCTATTACTCTTATTCGTATCGGTGAGGATCTAAAGTATAAAACAGTATTGGATGAAAAACAAATGCAAGACAACATCCTTACGCCGGATGGACTATCCTTAGAAGAAAAAATTAAATGGGTTATGGAAAGGCATCCTCATGTTTATGTTATAGAAGACAAATATGCTGTTAAATTTGAGGAGAAAGTAAAAACGGAAATAAGCGCCGTAGATGGAAAGACTCCATTAGATATGGATCATTGGTGTGTAACTTTGTTAACTGCTGAAAATAGTGATGTGTGTCCTTGCAATTGGATGGGGCATGCATTGATTATAGTTGAGGCAATTGAGGAGGGAGGGTATTTTTCTAGAAGAGCTGATTTGATACAAGAAAGTGGAAAAGCAAATGTTAGATTTTTTGAAATTGATCGAAATAAGACAAAGAAGCTATCAGAGGACTATTCAAAAACTGAAACTTACAGCAGACCTAAGAAAGATGTTCAAAGAATGATATACCATATCTGGTTAGATGCTTATAATCAAAAGGAAGGTAAGCCTTCCGTATTTTTTGAATTCGATAGTGGCGCTCTAACTAGCTTAGTAACATCAGAAGCAGCAGATGAAGGAGAAGTTCTATTGAATATGGTTCAAGAAACAATCGAGAATGATAATGCAATTCCCTTAGAAGGAATGCGCCAAGATGTTTATAATTGCATAAAGTATTCTCTTAGAAATTTATCTTTGGCAAACATAAAACCTCCTTTGAGATCGGGATATGTGCTAAGCAACACGTTTTTTCCAACACCAGTACTCTATAAAGGGTCGCGGGTTAAAGCAATACTCCAAGAAGTAAGCCTATCTACTTTATATGTAGTGCGCGCTGCTGTACCTTTTGCTTTAATAGGTCTTATTTCTGGTCGTGCAGGCGTTATTACAGGTGCTAAGTTAGGTGCCATATATGGCATAACGAATATTGCCTCTGCGCATATGATCCAAGCATTTGGAGTAAAAAAAGAGGAAGAAAAAAAGACATGACTGTAAATATAAAATCCGCTGTAAATGATGTGCAAACCTACCAAGAACTGTTTTCTATTACTAGACAGTTGCACGCAGGACTCTCTTCTTATGGATATCGATATGCTGTTATTACAGCTCAGTCTCCCACATATCAAGGCACGATTGCAATTGGCGCTGTAGCTAAAAAAGCGATGGAAATCAGACAAAGAATGGAAGAAGATGGAGCAGAGATTACCTCAGAAGAAAAAGAAAATGTTACTTTATCATGTAGGGAGATTTCACGTTTGTATGATGAAGATGTAGCCAATTGCGCTCAAGCAGACAGATTAATAACTATATTCATAGCTGTTATGAACATTATTTTCTGGGCAAATCATCAATCCAAATGGAGTGATAGTAGAAATGGCTTTTCCTATCAATTACAGCAACCTTTATCAATAAGATTAAAAACCGCTGTGAAAAATGCACAAAATTACCAACAGTTGCTTCCCATTGCTAATAAATTACATGCAGGACTTTCTTGGTGGGGATATCAATACGCTTATGCAGTCCCTCTATCCCTTTATAAAGGAACAATTCCAATTGGAGCTGTAGCTAAAAAAGCGATGGAAATCAGACAAAGAATGGAAAGAGAAGGAAGAGGTTTCAACACAGATGAAATGGAAAGTGTCTCGTTATTTTGTAGAAAGATTCGTTGTTTATATCTTGAAGACAAAGCCCATTGCGCTCAAGCAAATAGATTAACAACCATATGCCGATTAGCTATGAAAGTGATTTTTTGGGTGGACCATCAAACCAAATGGGGGAATGGTGATCAGGTAGAAAAAACGACTACTTACCCAGAAATACTACGTAGAAATTTACCCGGATCCGTATATGAAAGACCTCTTCGAGGAGGATCCTCAGAGTTTGAAAGGAATCTATCTGAGTGGAAAAGCCAAGGAACTACATTCATCCCATACCCAGATGGAAGAGAATCTTTAGAATTTGAGAACCTACCTAAATGGAACCCTCAAGGGATCACATATATCCCATACCCAGATGAAACCTGATTTGACGTATTAGTTATATGGTATAAAGTCACTCTTTGTTTAATATATGATTTTCTTCAAACTCTAATCCATTACAATCCAAAGGGGTCTTGTAAGACCCCATTTAAATTATCTACCTATCTTATCAGATATCCAGTTCGTAAAACGCGAAACATAAGAATCATCTCTTCCATAGGAAAGGTCCGATTCAATTGACTTGTCTGCAGCTTTTTGAATTTTGTTTTTTGCTGCAGTTGTAGAAGTATCTACGGCTTGTTGTATATTTTGTCTTGGAACTTGCGGAAAGGCAGTTGCAATGGAATTTTCCAGTATAGGGTTTACCACTTGCTGAGTCTTTGTCAAAGAAGAATCCACTACATTCTTTGCAGCATTTATATTAGCTTGTTGTCTAGAAAAACTAACTTCTTCTAAATTTATCGGTACAGGGTTTCCAGGAATGCTCATAATTCATCTCCATATTTAATTTTCACTGAATTTATTTCCTAACAATAGTTTAAGAAGCTCACCTTTGATTTAAGATGAGCGCTGTTTATATAGTATTTAATTCATTAAAGTCGAGAAACATTTAGACGCTATGTGTGTTTTTAGTGTCTACAAAAGGGTTGCAAGATCACAATAAAAAATCTTTATTGACTTAATCTTTTTTAACAATTAATATATTTACTCTTTAACTAAAAAAGTTGTAAGACAAGGCTTAAAAGAGAATCTAAAAGGCCGGTTTAAATTAGATTTTAAAACTTTTTAGGGAGATAAAATGACGGTTTCCAGAATTCCAAGCAGCAATAATTTATATTTACAGCCACCAGCACTAGTGCAAACAGAAGCAGAAAAACTTGCGAAAAATATTGTTCATACTTGGCATTTAGCAGAAGGAGATAAGGCTTATCTCCTTCTCAATGATGACAAACTTGAATGCATTTTCGTAAGGGGCGAAAATAGTTTCATAGTTAAAATTCCATTTCCTTCCTCTATTACTCCAGAA
>JBAUFS010000067.1:0-4998 GCA_049679255.1 Candidatus Rhabdochlamydia sp. | reverse complement strand
CCTAAATGAGCACACAAACGGACTAGTTAGGCAATATTTTCCTAAAACACAAAGCTTTTTAGATACCACTTCCAAAGATGTTAAAGAGGTAGAAACACTACTCAATAACAGACTTAAGATAAGGCTCTTAACTTTAAGACGCCACTAGAAGCATTTAGCAGATTATCTAAAAACATGTTATGCTCGGGTACACAATAGATGTTTTTTCAAATATTTACATGCTCTGTTTTGTGCACTTCAAGGTTGAAAGGGCCGTTGTCCCTTGAATATTCACTCTTCCATGGCTTTCCAAAGACGGAATGGTCTGCTTTCCATAAGAACTCAAACCATAAATTGTATGAGAACTCATCACATTTAACTCCTAAAATAAAAAAATTATAAACACTACGAAAATTAATTTAGTATCTTAAATAGATTATTAAACATTTTTAGCACTTCTTTAAAGTGATTTAAACAGGATTTTTCTTTACTTGTTACACAAAATTTAAAAAAAATTAGCAATTTTAACTATTATTTATTAATTTCTAAAATCATTAATATTTTTTCTATATCATTTATATGTAATTGATGATCTTGGTTCAATTCAGTATAAAAAAGATTTTTATTTTCTTTCCATCCATATTGTAAGAGATGAGATTTTAATTCTCTAACGCTTTCAACATTCCCAGTATCTAAACAGCCAACTTCCAAAAACACTTTTCTTTTGACCAAATTAGGCTCTAAAACATAAGCATTTCCTCCTCCTTGTAACCAAAATCCAGAAAAAATCTCAGCATCTTTGCTTTGCAATATTTGGCTTAAAAAATAAGCTCCATTTGAAAAACCACCTGCAATTACATTTGCCGTGTTAATTCCATAATCTTTTTCCAAATTTGCAATAATTTTTTTTAAGAAAAGCTTGTTATCATCGAAATATTTGGGAGTCCAGCCTAACATGTCTGAATGATAAGAAAATGCTCCCTCAAGACCCAATGGAAAAACAATAATTAAAGAGTCTAGATTCTTTATAGCTTTCAAGATTTGCAAAAATTGAAAAGATTCTTCTCCTGGCTTAATAAGTCCATGCAAAAAAAAAAGTTTTTGCTTGTTTTAATTTATTAGTCTTTTTAGGTAAATAAACGATATATTCTCTCTTTTTTTCTCTAACAAACATCTCTTTTTTAAGTTTATTAGTTTCCAAAGTTTTGCACCCAGAAAAAACAATCGTCAAAATAAAAAATTTAACGAATGTTTTTATTTTCTCTAAAATCATTAATGTACTTATCTAGAAATTTTACTACATTTTCTTCAAACCCATCTACATATTGTGCTGCAAATGGATAATTTGTAATCATGCCAAAAGTTGCCTTTTCTTGATCAATAAATAAAAGTATTTCACTGATAAAATAACCAAAATGTTTAGTTATTAGCCGACATTGACTTTTTATATAAATAGCCATAGATTTACTTAAACGGCTGCTATTCTCTTGTTCAAGAGGATAAATATATCCATTGTCCCCAAGAGTTAAGATGAGATAAGGGTTTCCTTTGGGTTTTTTAAATAAAAATAATGTTTGGCTATCTGTTTTAATCTCGCCTGTTTTCCACCAATAAAAGTTATACAGATTACTGCTTATAATTTCTTGTTTTAGAAAATGTTCAGGGGGATTTTTTCCAAGAAAAAATTCTGGAACTTCTATTTTTTTTGAAATTTTTTTTACTTTTTTCCACTGAGTTGTTAGCGGATAAACAGGAGCCATAAGAGAATATCTGTCTATTTTTTCTGCAAGATTTGGAAAAGAACTAACAGCAAACATTAAATAAGCAAAAAATTCAGCTCTTGCATAATCTTGATCTTCAACAGTAAAATCTTGAAAATATTCCCGTGGAATTTGAAATACTCTATTAATCAAAAGAGTATGCAAATCATTAGTAATTGATAAACCATTGGAAAGTATCCAGCGAATACATGTTTGTTCTCTTGTTATCTTGTCGAAAATTACTGCATTACTTAAAACTTCTTGGATATTTATAGGTAAAATATGGAGTTTCTTTGCATGTTGCAAAATAATGCGAGTAACTGGTTCTTCAATCTCTTGATAAAGAAGGACATTCATTTTTCTTTTTTCCAGTTATAATTTTTAATATCGATCTAGCAATTTCTTTCTCATCATTGCTAAAATAATGAAATCCAGCCCAGCCCGGATTTGGGTTGCATTCTAGACAGAAAAATTGAGCCTCTGTTTTTATTATATCAATACCACTTAAAGCAATTTGCTCAATTTCATTTAATTTCAGCACGAATTGGTTAAGGAGAGAAGAAATGAGTTCTTTCTGATATTTAGATCTATTTTTGGCATATCTAAAATCAACACCATCCTTGTTTTCAATAGATATCGCCCAACTTTTGTCTTTTAATACATGAATTCGTACATCTATTCCTTTAATATGTACTTGAAAAAAAGTAGGCAAATTCAAAAGATTAGAACTTTCCCATAAAAGAAAATCATTACTATTAACAACTTTAGATCTTACATAAGAGCAAGACTTGACAATAAGATCTTCATGTTTATTAAGAAGTTCTTGAAGCAAGTTAGGAGGTCCCTTAATAAAAAAGGAAGGAGGAAATGAAACAGATTCATTATTAATTATATTTAAGACTTGATTGATAGTAGATGTAAGTTGTAAACCTTTTGAGGAATTGTAATAATGTTTTGCCTTTGCTCCAATACATTCTCCTTCCCATAATTCGATAGCTTCTTGCAAATTTAAAAACAATTTTTTACGAGAGTCATTCTCATCAACTCCATATCCTCGATAATAAATCCCCAATGGTTTAATTAGCTTTCCATTCAAATCAAAAATTAACTCATTATCGAAAAAGGAAAAATTCCAATGAATACCTAAATCATCAAAAAAAAATACAGCTAATGGCTCATCAGACACTTCATTAATAATAACTCTGAACTGCGAGATGTCGTCATATACACCCACTAAAACTACAGCAGGAATAATTCCTGTTTTATTATTTATATTTTTAGTGTAGGATAGGTGTTTACTACCTTCTTTTAAATGCATTCCTTTCACTTTAGGTCGATGAGAAATGGGAATAAAAGTTTTTTTCATTTTAACCCCGTACAAATATAGTTTTTCTATTACATTTTTCAGCAACAATCACTAATCGAGAAGCATCCTCTGAATAAACAGATCCTTGAAAATCCTGATAAAGCTTCACATTTACAAATCCTATTTGTTCCAGCATCTTAAGAAGATGAGAAGTATAAAAAATTCTAAAACCAGAGGCACATTTTTTTTTAACGCCATCTTTTATAAGTATTAGAGATTCATTTACCCAATTCAATTCATGGATAATTTTTCTTTCCCACAAAAGAAAAGCATCGTTAGCTAATGAAATCCATCCCATTTGTTGGAAGTGAGACTCTAGAGCTTCTCGTCCAACAAGTTCTATTAGGATCATGCCTTGATCAGAAAGAAAATTATATGCTTTTTTTAGAAAAAAAAGAGCATCTTCCTCAGTTTTTAAATAACTAAAAATGCAAGAAAACATAGTAACAAGATCAAAAGAAAAAGATGGAAAATTAACTAATTGCAAATCTTGACTAAGCCATTGGATATCTACTTTATTAATAATTGCATTGTTTTCAGCAATTTTTAAATAACGCTTACGGTCATCCCATCCAAAAACTTGATAAGCCTTTTTTGCAAAAGATATACTGTACTTTCCTGTTCCACATCCAATGTCAAGTATTTTTGCCTTAGACATTACTTTTGTTAATTCAATTAACATATCAATGTCTATTTGCCAATCCTTCCAATAGGAAACTGTAGGGAAGGCTTCCTCTAAAAGTTCCCAGTATAACTCATTACTCAAGAATTGTTGTTGATTTGAAGAATTCATTTTTTTTAGACTATCTCTAACTTCAATGTTTAAATTAAGCAGCAGGAAACATTATAATATTTTATTAAAAAATACTACTTTGATAAAAAGCTCTCTCTATTATCTTTTTATTAAAGAGTTACATAATTAAAATACAAAAAAATACTTAATACATAAATTAAGATTAAAAGATCATAATAACTTCACGTATTAAATCTTTAAGTAAATGAAATTTTGTAACCCTTAATTAAGTTATTTTTTATGGATTGAAATAGTTAAAAATTTTTTAAAAACTAAAAACATTAAATATTTGCTTATGAGAGCCTATTACAGTCTTATCGAAAGCTTGCTCGGCTACTTTTTGTTGTTGAGAACAAGATAACTCAGCAACTTGTGAATAATGATGAGGAGTATATTCTATGCTATCTGATCCTTCTTTTCCTTCAGATCCTTCTGTTACATCACTTCCATCTTTAAAACTTCCCATATTATCCTCTTTTTATTAAAAGCTTTGTAAAGCTATTTTGTATTTTCAAATTCTTTGATTAAATAGCATTTTCTAAAAATAACATTCTTTAAATAAAAATTTCCGAGTTTATCATTTTTAGAAAATACAACTGCTTATGTTCTTACACATTGTTCACTTAAGACATCTCTATTATGATCATTGGATTTGTAGATCTTAATCATAAGATGAAGACATCATTATTAAAATATAAGTTTAAGTCAAAAAAATAATTTGTTTTGTGAATAAAAAAAACCCAGAAGTTACTTATTAAAAAATATACTTAGTATATTATAAATATATTTAATAACTTTAGAAAAATAACTTATAAATAATCAATTCATTGAATTTTTCTCATAAATTCTGCATTCCATTTCTCTCTTTAATTCTTAATCTTATGGACCACTGTTGGACCACTCCGTCACAAGAAATAGCAAATGACAACAACTGATTGCCATAGATAAAAATCCCCTACCGTGCTATCTTAGTTATTGTTAGCTGTTGCTAATGATTGTGATTTATGGAATTTGCACGGACTCATAACCCGCCGGTCGCAGGTTCAAGTCCTGCTTGCCCCACTTCTTCACAAGTATCTGTGAGCAGGTTTTAGCTTGAC
>JBAUFS010000066.1:0-2223 GCA_049679255.1 Candidatus Rhabdochlamydia sp. | reverse complement strand
TCCAAAAAATTTAGTTAATTCATCAAGTTAATTCAAAGTTCATAGTACTTTTTATGTTAAAAATGCCTATTTCAGATCATTTTAGAAAAATATCCGCAATTATTGCACAAACTGCTCAATCTGGGATATACTTATCAATGGATTGAAATACCCCCTTTTCATAACAACGCCACTAAAAGACTAAGCGATAAACGCAAAGGTTATTTCAAAGATACTGGACTTGCTTGTCACTTAATGCGTCTGCATTCTCCAGAAGCAGTTGTAACAAGCATGAAAATGGGGTCGCTTTTTGAAACATGGGTAGTCAATTATATTCAACAGCAATTTGCCTCCACAGCAGCAACCAATTGCTATCATTGGCGATCTCATTCAGGTGCTGAAGTGGATTTAATTCTAGAAAGAGATGGAGCACTTTTCCCCATTGAAATTAAATGCAAATCTAAACCTAATAAAGCAGATGCCTCGTCCATACGCAAGTTCTGCCAGACTTACCCCAATATGAAAATTATGCCTGGGCTTATCATCCATGCAGGGAATGAAACATATCTAATAGACCAAAAAACATTAGCCCTTTCTTGGAAAGCGCTCTAAATCCCACTAAAAAAAAGCAGTATTTTTAGATTTAGTTTGCTTATAAAATATTTTAAAACTAATAATTGTCAGAGCAACCAAAAAGCTTACAAGAGATTTCTTGTGATTATTTTTGGTAGGATCTAAAGTTTTTTTTGATCTATCTTTTATATAGGAGAAAAATGGCATGAAAAATTTGTTAAAATTATTTGGTTTAAGTATTGCTTTATCTATTGCTGGCTTAAATGCTTGGGAAAAGACTTATGTTGATTCAGAAGATATTACTTTTGAAGATGGAACTATCTATTTACACTTAAAAAAGGGCAGTTTACAGCCAATAACCGCTATCTATTCAGATGAAAAAGGTGTATATGCATATGTGAATCAAGATGATGATCAAAATGCAGAACCAGATGTTCTATGCGTACAAGATAATCAAGATGAGTTAGATCAACCTACAGAACAAGAAATTCTCTATACACAAGCTGCTCAAGAAGCATTAGATCAAAGTACAGAGCAAGAAACTGTGTCTACACAAGATAATCAATTAAACCAACCTATGGAACAAGAAATTTTCTATACACAAGATAATCAAGATGCATTAGACCAAACTAGTAAAGAAGAAACGTTATGTACACAAAATGTATATCGTGAACTCATGGCTGGCTATGAATGTCCCAATTGTGGTCGCATTAATCCACGTCACAGAAAAACTTGCAAAGACTGTAACGCAACTATCATTCATTAAAATTCAAAAACCCCAGCTTTATCCATTAAATGCTGGGGCCATAAAAAAATCTTATGAAGAGACCTTTTTATCGGTTACAAATAAAGGCCCTGTTTCTTTGGATTTTTCTAGCTGGGTTAGCTTTTTGTTTTTTCCCTAAAAAATCCCCTATTGCTGAAAAAGAAAGCCTCTTAATGGAGGCCCTGTTGCAAAGTATGATATTTGAACAGGGTTTTGGCTATACTTTATTCGGAGATAAACCTGTATCTTTAGCAGGATATTTTCTTAATCCTTCCTTTGACACTCTTTTTTTTAGCAAAAGAGGTTCCTTCTTTCCCATTGTTGAGGCTTGGTTTATATTAGAAAAAAATGTCCTTTGTCACCTGCAAGGGAATTATACACTACTTAAACAGGTAGATCGCAAAAAAAACCCCCGTACTTTTCAGATAATTATCATAAATAAATCCAGTTTCTTACAAACAGTTGCTGAACATCTGGATCTATTCTGCGAGTTGCTTGGAAAAAAAATAGCCCCAAAAGAATTATTAGATGAAGTGCTTCTCAACCAAAAAAGTTTGTGGGATATCCTCAAAGGTGATCAAGCTCTCTACGGAATTATTTTAGGATATGGAAAAAGCAACTCTTTAGCTTTTAAAAGAAGATGGGAATTGGGACAAGTATTTAGCTTTAACATCCAAAATTCACAAAACAATCCCCCTTTCTGCCCAAGACCTTCAAAAGGATTCTCCTCATCAGAAGAAGAGTATTGCTATTTTGATGATCAACACAGTTTTTTTGATAGGCCCATTCAATAGAGAAGTGCGACAAATAGATTAAAATTTAAAGTGGTCAGAGATGGCTGCAACTTCTATGGTGTTTTTAAGACAAAAAAAATACCAAAGGAGGAGCAAATGCCCAAGGGCTAC
>JBAUFS010000065.1:0-29879 GCA_049679255.1 Candidatus Rhabdochlamydia sp. | reverse complement strand
TTGGAGGTATTAGAGGGACTGCTCATAGAAGAAGACAAGCTGCTTGGGATGATTCTTGGACTTTAAAACTTTTGTCAAGAATATTTGATGTTAAAGTGTAAAGTAATTTTAATCAAAAGACCCTGCTTTTACCTGAGAGGTTAAGATTTTTTCTTTAATCTCTTTGAAGAACGCTTTGTATTCTTTCAGGTCTGTGGCCTGAGCTTTCTTGACTGTGTTAGATGACATTTTGCTCTCTTGGTATAAGTCGGGAAGTTTAACAGGAAAGAGCTGAAAACTAAAGAGTTTTTACTGAGGTTTTATCCAGTCTAGTGCGTAAATAGTGCGTAATTGGGCTTTACGCAGTGGAATTTTTGGATATGAATTTCTTGTTATATGTCACTAAAAACAAAAGGCTTCACTCCGAAAAGTGAAGCCTTAATTTGGATTGGAGGTGGAGAGAATCGAACTCTCGTCCTTAGCAAACTCCCTACAAATGACTACATGCTTAGCATCTTCAAAATGAATTGATCTTGAGGAAGGTGCCACACAATAGACCAATTTGCTTCTTCTAATCTCGGGCACCTTCTTGAAGAAGCGAAGAGAAAGGCCCATACCAGGATTAATGACAATAGTTCCAACGCTCCTAGTCAGGCATTAGGCTATCGAGTTGCAAAAAGCGGTTAAGCCTTAAGCAGCCAACAAAAAGTCCTCATTAGAGGTTTGGTTTTTTGCATTTATAGTTATATCGGATGATTTAGGAGGCCAACCGACGTCCTCCGCATGCCACTCATACTTTGTTTCCAAGTCGAAACCAGTCACCCCCAGGCTTAATAATAGCAAAAAAAGGCATTATTAGCGATAGAGGATAAATTAGCAAAAGAATTTACAGTCATATGACTGCGGTTTATTAAGAAATCATTAAGAAAACTCGGTTGCCAAGTCCTCATCTATAAAAGGGATGGTTTTGTCACAGGCAATGGTTTTTTCTAAATATTTTTCTGCAAGATCTGGGTTGATTGCAATATGTCCTTCTATTCCCTGGCTATATATTTCAGATAGACGCTTACAAGCTTGAGGATGGAGTTTTTCTGCAGCTTTTTCATAATAGTTGATCGCTTCTTGAAATTCTCCTTTTTCAAAATGAATGTCAGCTGATTGGGTGTATATGGTTCTAAGGTGAAATTTAGCAACGGGAGAACCAAGTTCTGCTGCTTTTTCAAGGCACTCCATTCTTTTTTTTGGGGCCCCCACTTTGTACAAATAAATAGGACTGAGTCTTAAGTAGGCCTCTATACAACCCGATTTTCCAGCAATTTCATAGTAGCTAATAGCTTCGCTCGTATATTTTTTTTTTAGAGAATTTTCTGTTTCTAACTTAATACTGTCTATAAAGATCTCTGCAAGGTAGAAATACTTTTCTTGAGAATCTAGCCCTCTATTTTTCCAAGAATAAATTTCATCTGCTAAACCAGAACGTAGAGATCCAGCTTTTCCAAATAAGTCGATTGCTTTATCTAGATTTTTCTCTACTAAGTCTCCATAGAGATAAATATATCCTAATGCTAAACTAGCTTTTTTAGATCCTAATTTTTCTGCTTTCTCATAATATTTAATTGTTTCCTTACTATATTTTTTATCTTGAGCTGCTTTATGCTCATATATTTCAGCTAACGCTAAACAAGACTCTGGGTGATGGCTTTTAGCTGCCTTGCTCAAATATTTAATTCCTTTCTCTTGATCAACTTCGTTTTTTTTATCTGTATATATTTTTCCAAGGATGTAGAATCCTTCTGTATTACATTTTGCATATTTAATAAAACATTCTTCAGCCAATTGAAAGTCATTATTGCTTAAATATTCTATGGCTTTATCTAGGAGTTTATCTGCTTTTTCTACTTTTTTTATTTGCATTCGATTTGCGATATTTCCCAAAATAGGAATGTGAGATAATTTCCCTTTTAGAAATTCTTGAGATGCTTGATTAATGCAGGTTGTTTTATAGGATGAATCAATTAGCATGGTTGTCTCGCTGTATAAGAATATGAGATTTAAAAAAATCAAAGATAATTAAAGTTTAATTGTTGTTTATTACAATTAATAAGATTTGCTTATGTTTATTAATATAATTTATTTTTAATTTATATTAAATGAATTTATTTTTTCTTATTAATTTTGTTTTTTAGTTTTTAAAAGATACGAGCTGGCATTTTAAGAGCTGTTTGGCTTATGATTGATTCTTTTAACCCCCTTTTATTTATATGTTTGATATTCATTCACAAGAGAGTTTTCCTGAGCGAGAAGAGCGTATTTTAGCGTTTTGGCAAAGCCAGAACATTTTTGAAAAATCTGTAGAGCAAAATCGTTCAAATCCTGTTTTTTCTGTATATGATGGTCCTCCTTTTGCAACAGGGCTTCCTCATTACGGGCATATTTTGGCTGGAACCATTAAAGATGTAATTCCTAGATATAAGACCATGCAGGGTTATTTTGTGCCTCGTCGATTTGGTTGGGATTGTCATGGACTACCTGTAGAAAATGAGATTGAAAAGGCTAAAGAGCTATCAGGAGCCTCTTGTATTGAAACGTTTGGAATTTCTCAATTCAATGAAGAATGTCGCAGCATTGTTATGCGCTATACAAAAGAATGGGAATACACAGTGATGCGCATGGGACGCTTTGTTGGTTTCACGGATACTTGGCGGACCATGGACCTTAGCTTTATGGAATCTGTATGGTGGGTTTTTGCTCAGCTATATCAAAAAGGATTGGTTTATGAAGGCTATAAAGTGATGCCTTTCTCCGCCCAATTAGGAACGCCTTTATCCAATTTTGAAGCTAATCTTAATTATAAGGAAGTAGATGACCCCTCTCTTACCGTGCTGTTTTCTCTTGTAGATGAGCCAAATACTTCATTTGTCGTGTGGACAACTACTCCTTGGACTCTGCCATCTAATCTAGCAATTATGGTTAATGAGAACTTTGAGTATGTAAAGATCAGACGAGAAGATCATTACTATATCTTAGCACATAATCGACTAGGGCATTATTTTAAAGAAGGAGAGTATGAGATCATTACTACCTTTAAAGGTTCTTCTTTAGTTTCTAAGCGGTATCAACCGCTGTTTCCTTATTTTGCCAGTTACGAAGGCTTTAGAGTCATTGCAGAGGTTTCTGTTAGCAGCGAAGAAGGAACAGGTCTTGTACATGCAGCTCCAGCATTTGGAGAAGTGGATTTTTACGCATGTAGCAAAGAAGGCATCGAAGTGGTGTGTCCTATTGATCACAATGGTAAGTTTACCAAGCTAGTTCCTGATTATGCGGGTCTATTTGTAAAAGATGCTGATAAGGAAATCATTCGGCGGCTAAAAAAAGAAGGAAAAGTTTTACAACATACGCAGATTCGTCACCGCTATCCTTTTTGTTGGCGCTCTGATACGCCTTTAATTTATCGAGCTGTCTGCACTTGGTTTGTCGCAGTGGAAAAAATCAAAGATCGAATGATTGATGCTAATCAAAAGATTCATTGGGTTCCTAATCATCTTAAAGAAGGTCGTTTTGGCAAGTGGTTAGAAAATGCTAGGGATTGGGCAATTTCAAGAAATCGCTACTGGGGAACACCTATCCCTATTTGGCGTAGCGAAGATGGGGAAATTATCGTTTTATCTAGTATTGAAGATCTACAACAAAGAACAGGAGCCTCTGTTTCTGATTTACACAGGCATTACATCGATTCTTTAACATTCATTGCGAATGGTAAGGAGTTTAAGCGTATACCAGAAGTATTTGATTGTTGGTTTGAATCAGGCTCTATGCCTTATGCGCAAAATCATTATCCTTTTGAAAAAAAACAGGAAACACTAGATCGGTTTCCTGCAGATTTCATCGCAGAGGGATTAGATCAAACACGTGGTTGGTTTTATACTTTGATGGTGATTGCAACAGCATTATTTGACGAGCCGGCTTTTAAGAATGTCATTGTCAATGGAATTATTTTGGCAGAAGATGGCAATAAGATGTCAAAACGCCTTAAGAACTACCCAGAACCGCAATTGGTATTTAACCGTTATGGAGCTGATGCGGTGCGCTTATATTTACTAAGTAGTCCAGTTGTTCACGCAGAAGATTTGCGTTTTTCAGAACGTGGAGTAGAATTAGTTCTTCGTCAGATGCTGATTCCTTTTTGGAACTCAGTGGTTTTTTTATCTACCTATGCGAAGATTTATCAATGGGACCCCAAAGAAGTACAATTCTCTACTCCTCAGATCGATATCGATCGTTGGATTTTGTCTTGTTTACAAGGATTGATTCAAGAGGTAACAGATGGGTTAGATCGTTATGAATTGCATCGAGCAGTCGACCCTTTTGTAAAATTTATTGATCAATTAACCAATTGGTATATCCGTAGGAATCGATCTAGGTTCTGGGCAGAAGAAGATACGATAGATCGTAGACTAGCGTTTGAAACACTATATACCGTACTGATCAATTTAGCCAAAATCGCAGCACCGTTTATTCCTTTCTTAAGCGAGGGAATCTATCTTTATTTAAAAACCAGCCAAGACCCTCAATCGGTTCATCTGTGCTCCTTCCCAATCTATGATCCTGCGTATAGAGATCAGCTCTTAGAAGAGCAGATGTCTTATGTACAAACCGTAGTAAGCATGGGACATGCATTGCGTAAGGAAAGCAAATTAAAAGTTCGTCAGCCTTTGCGCTCTGCCTTCATTGTGTCTTCTGAATCTGAGGTTTTAAAGCAGCTTGAATCACAAAAACAGCTGATTGCTGATGAGCTCAATGTAAAAGAGGTGATCTTTAAGGAGGATGAAACAGCATTTGTTCTACTTTTAGTAAAACCAAATTTCCGTGTTTTAGGTAAAAAAGTAGGTAAACTAATGAGCGCTGTCAAGACAGCCTTAGAAAACCTTTCTCAAAAAGAGCTGAATCGATTACTTGAAGAGAATCAATATGAGTTGATCATTGAAAATGAAACCATTCTTTTAAGCTCTGATGACATTGCAATAGAGCGCCGAGTAAAAGAAGGATTGGTAGCTTCTGCAACAGGCTCAGTGATTGTTGCTATTGATACTGCTTTAGACGAAGAATTATTATTAGAGGGATTAGCAAGGGAATTAGTCAATAAAATTAATACTATGCGTCGAGATTTGAGTTTTGCAGTAAGCGATCGAATTGAGATTTGTCTTCATACCACAGAAAAAGTTAAACAAGCTTTATCTATTCATCAAGATTACGTGATGACACAAGTGCTAGGAGTAAAACTGGAGTATAGTTCTAAAGAAGAGGGAAGTATTTGGGATTTAAATGGAGAAAAGACCTTTATTGCAATAGCACGTTCGGAATAACTTGAAGATAAACCCTAAAACTTGGGAAAGACCGAAGTTTTAGGGTTTTTAGATCTGTCTTTTACAGAATTATCTTGAGCGTCTTCTCGGTTGAGGGCTTCTACTTCTGCTTCTGCCTCTACTTCTACCTCTGCTTTGTGGCTTAGAAGAAGAATCACTAGGATCATCAATGAATCTTTCTACTTCGTCAAGCATTTGATAATCTCTAGAAGAAGCAAATGAAAAAGCTTTTCCTTTGGCCCCTGCGCGACCTGTTCTTCCAATGCGATGGACATAATCATCTAATGTCTTAGGCAGGTCAAAATTGATTACGTGGCTAACCTCTGGTATGTCAATTCCACGAGACATTACATCAGTTGCAACTATTACTTTAATGTCTCCATTGCGAATTTTCTTCATTGTTCTTGTTCTTTGCTGTTGGTTCATGCCGCCGTGTAGAGCTGCTGCTGTTATTCGGCCACCGTCACATAGTTTATCAGCAATTTGCTCTGTCTGTTTCTGAGTAGAAGAAAAAATAATAGCTTTTTCTATATTTGGATCAGATAAAATCTCATCTAAAAATTTATACTTTTGTTCTAAGTTGTTTGTTTTGTGAATGTGCTGTTCGATTAGATCATAGTTAGCAGCTTTCTTTTCAACAATAATTTCCGTTGGATTGGTTAGCAGGCTATTTGCTAGGCTTAAGACTTTTTCGTCATAAGTCGCAGAAAACATCAGGGTTTGACGCGATTTTGGTGCCATAGAGGCGATATACTCAACAGGTTCGATAAATCCCATATCAAGCATTCTGTCCGCTTCATCCAAAATGAGCATCTCCAAGTTAGATAGATGAATGCGCTTTTCTTCCAGGCATTCAATGAGCCTACCAGGAGTGGCAATCAGAATATCGAAATTCCTTGAAAGCTTTCGATTTTGGACATGATAAGGAATTCCTCCGCAAATAAACACACTGGTTATATGGCGAAGGTGACGGCTTAGCTTGGTGGTTTCTTCAACTACTTGCATAGCTAATTCGCGTGTAGGAACTAGAACCAAGATCTTTGGCCCTCGAGTAGAGGATTTTTTTAGTAATCGGCAAAGAGCAGGTAGCATAAAAGCCGCTGTCTTACCTGTTCCTGTTTGCGCAGAAGCGCGCAAATCTTTTCCCTTTAAAACTTCAGGAATTGCTTGTTGTTGAATATCTGAGGGAGTTGTAAACCCTAAATCTTGAATTGCTTGAAGAATTAACGGTTCTTGAATGAGGTCTTCGAAATTTTTACTTGTCATTTTTTACTTACCTTAAAGTAGCATTGCATAGATTAATCATTTGCAACGACTAAAAAGAAGGTGCAAAAGAATAATGAGTAGTTTAACAAAACTGAATAATATAAACAAGATCTCTTAAATTCTAAAAAAGAATAGTATTTATAAATAACTTACAAAATATAAAAAATTTATAGAATAGGCAGCTTATTTTTTTTGATCCAACGATATAAGCAGAAGATAAGTCCTACAGCTCCACAGCTATATACAATGAGATTTGGTGGGCTTACCCAAGGATAAAGCGGTTGGTTGGGCCTTCCCCATCGAGGTCCAGGAGGCCAAAAAATCCAGCTAGGGCTTCCTTTTAAATTATCTTCAGGAACAAAACCAAAATCACGACTATCTGAGCTCATTGCGTGATTGTCGCCTAAAACAAGATACATTTTCAGAGGAATAGTAAGGCCGTATTTTTTAACAAATTCCACATCAAGGGCACCATTTTTAAGTAAAGGAGGACCGTAATCCATAAAAGGTGTAGGAGAAGAGCTCTCTTTTCTTATAAATTCCCTAAGAGAAGGATCATCATGTTCTAAGATTGGTGCTCCCATCAGATAAAAATCTTGATTGCGAAAATATGCATAACGAGCCGGTACTAATCGCTGATCTTTCTTCTTATTTAAGAATCGATTATCCCAATCTATTCCAAGGTTGAACCAAAGCTGCACATTTTGTGGACTATATGTATATAAAGGATGAGAAGGTGGCAATTCTTGATTCACTCCTTGCCAGAATACGCGATAAGCCTTCCCGTGATAAAATTCATAACATCCATCGGGTATATCAGCAAGAACAGGAGCAAAGGCTTTTTTTCCAACACAAGTATCGGGATAGCGACACACTTGGTGATTTTTTACGACAAAACGCGCTGTATATAAATTTTGCATCAGCGCTTTTAAGTGGCTTTCTTGTAGTGCAATGATAGATGTGCTTAACTGTATTTTGGGATATACGTTTTTATACTCATCTTTTGTTAATTGCACAGATTGTAAAGAAGGGTGATGTTTAATCTCTAAATACAAAACCCCCTCTGGTACTTCTTTTAAGTTGAACTCTTTTAATTCCTCTAAATTAAGTAGCCTCGCCATGCCAAAGTTTTTAAAACCCCATAAATCGCTGTAATCTGTAATAAAGCCAGAAACAGGAGGGCTAAGCATTTTGCCCTGGTTTTTTTGCAGATTAAACTCTGCAACAGGCTCATTCATTTGATAAAAAATAAGGGAATTGTTGTCTTTATGAGAGAGCTCGACTTTGCGCTGGAAATGAATAAAGGGGATATGCTCAATTTGCTTTAATGAGCTTAATTGTAGTTCTTGGGTAATATCCTTACCGTCTTTATCGATCCCGTAAATCTGTCCTCCATAAAAATAGAGAGTGTCTCCAGGTTTGCCAATGAGGCGTTTGATGTACTGTTTTTTTCCAGGGAATAGATAAAAATACATAGTATCTACATCATAGATATCCATGTTTTCCCCTGTAAAGATCACAATGGAATTACGTTTTATTAAATCAGGATTGAAATACAAATGTTTTGTTTTTAAGGGGATATTGATTCCAAAATCTGTTTTAGACACAATTAAACGATCTTTTTCTTTAAAAGTAGGACGCATCGATCCAGATGGGATTTCATAGAGCTCAAACCACATTTGACGAATGAAGAGGGCAATAATTAAAGCAATGAATACTCCAATTACAACATCCCGGAAGTAGTCAAAGGATCCTTTTTTCAAACAAGTCAGACCAAAACCTTGAGCTTCTTTAGCTAGTCGATTGGCTAAGGGTCTATCTTTTTGTAAAATCGCATTTTGTAGGGCTTTTAAAGAAGTCTCTATCTCAATACGAGTATTCACAGGTAATTTGTGTTTTTTCTTTTTATAGAGATGATGTGTTTGGATCAGATAATGCTTAGACTTTCTTAGAGAATACATTTTTTTTTTAGAAAAAACCCACATTGTTGCCCAAATTCTTTAAATAAATAGAACAGTATAGCAAAAGAATTTACGGGTTTTTTAGAAAGAGAGCAAGCTTTTTATCTTCTATAGAAAAAATACCAAAAACGTTTCTTTATAGCTTTTTTCAAAGCAGTAACCCCTGGATGTAAGGGGTCTACTTCCTCTGCTGCTAACCTATGCTTATCAGCATAATCTCGATCCTTGCATGCAAGGTGATAAAACCCCATACAAACCATAAATCCACGAAATTCGGAGTAATGAAAAGCAAAGCGATCTGGATAAAGCTCTAGTAGATCACGTTTATGATTAAAAATAGCTGGGATTTCTTGGATTTTCTTAACTCGCAAACACTGATCTGCATAGTTGATTTTAGCACATAGGTAAGAGGGGTGCATCTCATAGGTAATCCTAATGAGCTCTTCTGCTTGTTTTCCTTTTTTTAACCTCAAGTAAGCAAAAGCTAATAAATTAGCTACTTCTGGAACATCTAGATGATCTTTATAAAATGCTTCTAAAATAGATAGGTGTTTTTCGGGATCTTCTTGAATTTGGCTGTGAATCTTTTGAAAAAAAATCTTTTTTGAAGCGTCTAGTTTCAGATAAGAGAGGTTAGGGGAGAAAGTAATTCGATAGAAGCAATCGGGGAAATAGATCGAAGGAATTTCTAATAAAGTAGAGCTTTTCATACTTATATAAGTATAAATCATTTGCGTTTTTTAGGCTCCTCTCTTGTGGAAAAAATGTTCATAACTTAAATCGATAATCATTGTATGAGTATTCTATTAAGAGCAAATCAAGAGTGTTAGAAAGAGAAGTTTAAATTTTTATCTTTCTAATCATCAATAACTTAAATCATTGCTTTTCTAGTTTTTTTAGATAAGCAAACACTTGCTGGGTAAATTAATTTTGTTGTGGAAAGCTTGTTTATAACTACCTTAAGTTACGAACAACAAGTAAGAAAGAAGTTTATTCCCAAAGAAAGTTTTCTCCCGAACGAATCTGTACAAGATTTTCTGATATTGGGACTAAAACCCATCGGTAATAAGAACCTTTTTTTAATATTTTACTTAAAGCATCAGGAGAAATATCCATAAATACTTCTTCGCCAGATCCTAGTCTTAATTGGAAAGGAACCAAAACAGCCTCATTTGAGGAATCTGATTCTATAGCGTAGAGCTTAAGATTCTGACAGTACACAGGAGCTTGAATAGAAATGGTCCACATTTCAGGGCTGCGTTTTGTGGCTCTAGTAATGCTAGGCAGTCGGTGAGGCATTGTTCCTTTGATAGGAGAGAGCAACCCTTTTCCTGAATCGATTGCACGGATAGTTAATGTATAATGAGCGCTTTGTACTTCAAGCCAATGAGGGAAAGGAAAAAGAGGATCTAGTGAAGAGAAGTAAAAATCGATCAAGCAATCCTCAATGATAGATTGATCATGAGGCCATTGTCCTTGGTATACTTCAAAACTAGGTTTTTTAAGAGCTTTTCCGGAACAAACCAAAGGAGGATTCCAGATCGATCTAAAATCTTGTTCTCCAGAAGGTGGTGGAGGTCCAATTTTCTTTCGCGCTTCTCTATTCACTTTATACAAGGGTAGTTCTAATAGCTTAGATAGAAGAAACTCAGAAGAGTCGATATATAGCCAGCTTTGCTTATTTACTGAATAGGATTCAATAAGTTTTCCTTGGCTTAGATCGATTTCAAAAAGAGACCAAGATGTGTGCCCTGGTGCTTTTTCATCTAGCCAGTTTTGCCAGTGAACTTTCTTTATTTCCAATTGCGCTTGAGGAATAGAAATTTCTTCTAGAATAAGTTGACTCTTTTCCCTATGGCGCAGAATTAAAATGGTATAGACTCCCTCTTGAGCAGTTACAATAAAGTCACCAGGAGCGCCTTTTTCAAAACGATCTTTCAGAGTAGTGTTTTGCGCAGAGTAAGCACTAAAAGGCAGGAAAAAAACACATAGGATTAAGATTAATTTCTTCATGGTTTTGGCAATTGTACGTAAAAAGGCTTTAAATCCCACTCGATATTTTTGATAGCCGCAAAAAAATCGTAACTTATTTCATGATTTATAAATTAGCACATTTTTAATAAGTTATTTTATAATTACTCTATAATCAATTTACTATTTTAATTACCATTAAACTGTAAAGGATATTTTTGAGACAAAATAGAAATTTGATATCTCAAGAAGTAAACTGGAAGTTCTTTCCTATTATGCTAATTAACAGATAAGCAAACAACAAAAGAAATTGTTTACTCTATATAAAAAAAGTGAGTATCATCTACGAAAATCAAATTCTTTATGAATCTGTCGTAAAGATTTTGTGCTTATAAAATGAAAGTCCAATAAAAAAAGGAGATTTTATGCCTGGAATCACAGGAATTCCTATAGCTATAAAGTACGCTACTTTTGACCAAAAAAAAGATCCAGACTTTATGTTTAAATCTATAATAATTTCTGAAGATAAAGAAACTATTAGTGAAGAAGTTATGAAACATGCTCATCCTGATTTAAAAAACAATCAAGAATTTTTGTTAAAGGTTATAGAGGCCGCTGCATTTATAGACCCCTCCAAAATCATGGGACATGTTCCTTCTCATTTTAAAAGCAATCCAGAGTTTATGCTTGCAGCCACAGAGCGCAGTCCTCAAACTATAAGATATATAAGCGACTCTCTGAAAAGCAATCCAGCTTTTATATTAGACGCTAACAAGATCACTCCTATTGCCAGAGAATGTATAGATGCTTCTCTGAAAAACAATCCAGTTTTTATGTCAGAATTGACTAAGAAGGTTAGTTACTAAGGGGTTGTATGAAAAAGAAAACGTTTATTCCCTTGGTTTTATTTGTAGCACATGGATTTTGTACCAATAAAGACATGGAAAGACTCAAAGAGAATCCAGGTATTTATCTGAACTTTCAAGACGTTCCTATTTTTCACAAAGGCAACCCTTTAGAAGGGTTAAGTGCTTTCGCTGTTATTTCCCTTCAGAACCCAGAAATTAACAATAAGATTAGATCGGTTATCGAGCAGGAGTTAGGCTCTCTTGGAACTGTTATTCAAGCTAAAAGCGAAGATGTAAGCGGTTTTGGTACAGGAAATATATTGAATATTCAGATAGGACGCATTTCTCAATGGGATGGAAAAGAACTTCCTATTTCTAGAGTTACCCTTAATATTGAAACCTCTGTGATCATTAGTAAAACTTATGTAAAATCCATGCCAAGGATCTGGTCCATTAACGACTTTATAGAGATGCCTTTAAATAGCAAATCAGGGGATGAAACAGTTAAATCCGTTCAAAGACTTCTTAGGGAATTTATCAAAAATTACCAGTTTGCAAACCCTCATCAAACCCAAAAGCCTATATTTTACATCTACTAAAGATTCCAAAAATCTAGTAGTTATTTAATTTATGTAATGAAATCCTGCAAATAAAGAGCATCACATGAAAAATCATCGTGCTATAAAAGTGATCTTAGGCCTTTGCTGTTTGCTATTTATTCCCAATGGCCTTTTTGCTGATGAGGTATCTTCCGATTGTCAAAGTGAACTATCGCAAATCAATGAGGAGATTATCTATTTAGAAGAGGTAAAAACCCGTTATCTTGCCTTGGTTTTAATCCATGAGGAGCAAGCTATGCGTTGGCAGTTTGACCCTCATTTAAAGCAAGAAGCCAGGCGCTCTTTGAAGTTAGCTGATTCTGAGCGTAGGGTGATTCAAGAGATTCAAGAGAGGATTGATCACTTATGTATTCGCAGGGATCAACTTCTTAAGTCCTCTTAAGAGGTTTTTTCATGAGCCAAATCACCAGGTAAATAAACGCTCCGGATAGAGCTAGGTTTAGCGTTAAGCTAAGGCCCGCTAGTTCTAAAGCGATAGGAGGGAGCTGGTATTGAGTAGAAATCATTAATACACCAGCACCTACTTCTCCTCGAGGCCACATGGCAACGCTTAAAGCGGTTCTCTCTCTTAAGCTTACTTCTTTTTTGTAGCAGAACATGGGGAATAGTTTGCCTAGGTTAGCAAGAAATGTCAGCATAAGTACATGAAGGGAAAGCGTCACCCAAGAGATATGACCAAAAGATATTTTAGCTAAAGAACATCCTACAAGAAACATATAGATAAACTTAAGGCTATTATCAAATTTAATAGCGATAGGCTGCTCTATTTTTTTATGGGGAGCTTTGAGAACACATCCTAATACAAAAGCTGGCAGTAAAATTTCAAGGTCTAAAACATCCACTGCTTTAAGAAATTCTACAAGCCCTGTTAAAAGCAGCGCATAAATAAAAATACACAGTTTATTTGTAGGTAGGGATACTCGATGTAAATAACGGTAAGCGACTATTAATAGAAGAATGGTGATTAACAAAATAAAAATGATTTGAAACTGCAGACCGATATATATAAGCTGGAGAGGAACAATAAACAATACAGTATCTAGATCATCAAATATGGCTAAAATTCGGACCTTTTTGAATACCCAAGTGCCAGCTAGACCTGCAGCCATTAACATGGCAAATAAAAGACCTGTTGAAGTAGGCGCAGCAAACCTTCCAATTAAGGCTGATTGCTGAAGGGTTAGATCAAAAAACAAGAAAAAATAAGCACTACAAAAGATCCAAGGAAAGGCTGCTGCAGTCATTGCGATAAGGTAATCTTTCCCATAACTCTTGAGGTTTTTTTTATTTAAATCAAATTCTGTGCCCACTTCGATCATAATATAGGCCAGAAGTGTTAGAGTGAAAAAATGCAGATAGCTTCGATAAGGAGCTAGATGAGCGGTTTGCGAGACAGTAATACCAATGATTAAAAGTAAACTGTATATGAAAATCTTGTGCATAGAAATTTTTCCTTTAGGTCTGATTTCTTTAAGTAAAAGATCTATGCACAAAAAAGCAAGTTAATTTAAATCAGAAGTAGCGGCTTTCAGAGCGGTTTCAAATAGAGAATGTAAACTATTTTCTACTTTTTCATCTTCCAAATGAGGTTCCCATTCTAGCTGAGTATGAGAATCACTGATCACAACCATTGCCCCTAGATCGATTTGATGAACATGAGCTATAGCGAATAAAGCAGCTGTTTCCATTTCAACAGCTAATACTCCTTCTTGTTGAAAATGCTGGATTTCCAATGAGGTTTGTCTATAGAAACCATCTGTTGTCCAGGTACTGCCAATGTGGTGAGAAGTATCTGTTTGTTTTAATAAATCGGTTAAAAGATTAGTCATACGACGAGGTGCATGGATATATTTACTAGCTTCTATATAGTGATAGGAAGTTCCTTCATCGCGAACGGCTTTTTCAAAAAGTACAATATCACCAATACCTACTTTAGCATGAAGTGTACCAGCTGTACCTATACAAACAAAACGGGTAACTCCCCAGGCAATAAGTGCTTCCATTTGATGTGCAGCAGCAGGAGCGCCGGTTCCTAAGTAGGCAATTGCAATTGAAGGAAAGTCGTCTAATAAGAAAACCTTTTTAAAACAACCCTCGTAACTCTTATGTTTATATTTTTGTAAGATGGTTTCTAAAAAACGTCCATGCGAACAAAAAATAATGGCTTGAGGAGCATTAATTGTAGGCAGCAATCCTTTTTGACGATTGTATTCCAACCATTTAGCTGGAGTAATCAAAGAAGGATGGCTATATTTTTCATGTAATTGAGGTAACATATTTTTTTAAACCTTTTTAAATTATAGAAATGATAACACAAATCAAAATAAATTCACTTGATTAAAATAAATTTTATTTACTTCGAGTTTTTAACCATCCGTAGATTAGACCTAAGATTATTCCAAAAACTACATACCCTAATAGTAAAAGAGGTTTTATAAAGAAATACTCTTCAGAGGAGCATTCGGTTTTCATTTTAGCCATAAGCATGATAAGATTGATTATCCATAAAAGGATTCCATATAAAGCTCCCCAAACAACAGCCCTCATAGGCTTTTTGGAGATTTTACAAACAGCTACAGCAAATATAGCTCCTAGAATAGCTGTTAAAAATAAATAGAAAAGTAAACTGCTAAAGATATTAGATAATCCAACTAGTTCCCCAATAGTTGTAATAGAATCGAAATGGAGTAAAGCAAATGCGAGAATGATTCCTGCAAAAATCCCGCTTAAAACACCAATAATTACATTTCTTTGAGAAAAAGTCCTAGTTTGCATCAAATCCCTCTATTTATTTTATTATCATCTTAGGTAATTTACTGCAAAAAATGAGTTGTACCAAAAAAAAGAATCTGGAATAGTTTCTATTCTATAAAAAATTAGTTTTGTGGTTTATTTAGAACTTATATGATTAAAGAAGATAATATAGAATTCTGCCCTTGCACCAGTGGCTTGTCTTATCAAACATGTTGTCAACCTCTTCACAATGGCGCTTTGGCAAAGAATGCCTTGATGCTTATGCGTGCACGCTACGCAGCTTATGCACTTGATTTAAGTTCTTATATTATCAAGACTACCCATCCTGCAAGTCCGCAGTATGGCGATGACCATGAAGAGTGGGTAAAAGAAATCTCTCATTTTTCCAAAACCTTTCAATTTAATCGATTAGAGGTACTTTCTTTTAAAGAAAAGGAAAAGATTGCTACCGTAACTTTTGTAGCACATATGTCTCAAAATGACCAAGACGCTACATTTACAGAAAGGAGCTACTTTGAAAAGATCAAAGATCAGTGGCTATACAAAAACGGGCAACTCTACGAAGGACGTGTTCCTAATCTGATGACTACAGAGCAATTAAAGATATTGCCTCTTGCCTATTATGATGACCCCATTCTCCGAAAAAAAGCTGAGCCAATTACAGCCATTACAGAGGATGTAAAAAAACTCATCGAAGAGATGAAAGAGACAATGGATGCTTGTAATGGGATAGGACTTGCAGCTCCCCAAGTTCATCATTCAATCAGGCTCTTTATGATCAGAGAGCCTACTAATAAAGAGCTAGATAAAAACAAAGTAAAATGGGGAGAGATAAAGGTATTTATCAATCCTAAAATATCTTCCCCCAGTGAAAAGACATGGAAGGAGTCAGAAGGATGTCTATCGATTCCAAATATTTATGCGGATGTAGAAAGGCCTCAAGAAATAACAGTTGAGTATATGAACATAGAAGGAAAGATCCTCAAGCAGCGTATTTCAGCTTGGGAAGCTCGAGTAGTTCTACATGAAAATGATCATATCGATGGCATCTTATTTATCGACCGACTACCTCAACAAGAAGCTGAAAAGCTTACACCTTTTTTAGAGAACTTAAAAAAACGCATCCATAATAGCTTTATGTTGTAATACGTTTTTATGGGTTTTCTATCATTACACGTAATAACTTCTAGTTAAAAAGAGAAAACACAATGAGTTTAGCTATTTCTAATGCTTTTATTCAAACAATTCCCACCAGAATTGCAGGAATGGCACTTAGCTATTGTGCCTATGAAAGATTTGCACAAATCGTAAATGCAAAATCTCCAACTGCACCCACTAATTATTTACCTTATATAGGACTTATTGCTGGTGCTTTAGCAATCACACAGCAAACTATTGTTATCTATGCTGTGGCGCTTCTTATCTTGATTCCTTTAAATTATGCAATAACAAGAGAACAGCCCATAACTAAAGCTCCCTCGTTTTTGGAAGATATGCACAAGACTGTGGGTTTAGAGGATCACAATTACGTTCCATTCCCAAGAGCAACTAAACAGATAGCGGCTTTTATTAGTAACTCTGAAAAGCGCAATGTGATGATTATAGGTCCTGCTGGTTCAGGCAAAACAGTTTTAATGGAAGGTATTGTTCAAAGAATTTGCAAAAACGATCCCACTTTGCCTAAAAATCTTCTTAATAAGAACTTCTATAGAGTTTCTTGTGTAGCTCTTATGAGCGGTACAAGCTACCGAGGCACTCTTGAAGAGAAAATTCATGAAATATTAAAGTTCGCTAAGAGCCAAGAAAATAGTGTAATTGTTTTTGATGAAATACATCAACTGGCTATGGCCAATAAAAACAATATAGGAGGTAACAATATATCTGTTTTAGATTTCTTTAAGGCAGATTTAGCAAGAGATGGAATTTCTATTATTGGCATGACTACTAAAAAAGAGTATGGAACCCATTTAGAAAATGATGAGGCTCTTAAACGTCGTTTCAATAGAATTGAGTTAAAGCAACCTTCCTTTGAAGATAGTTTAAACATGCTAGAAGAGCGAACAAAGAGTCTGTTAAAAAGATATCCAAATATTACTATTGCAGAGGATGTACATGAAGAGGTATTAACTCTTGCGCAAAAGCTATTGCATCAAAACTCTTCTCTCATAGATCAAGGTTTTAATCTTCTACAAACAGCTTTTACTGTTGCTGATTCTGAAGGTAGAAATCGTATAGATAAAAAAGAGATGGAAAATATCTGCAAAGAGTATTTTGACATGAACCCAGATACCTTTGTTGATGAGGGACTTGATTAATCAGGTCATTAGTCCAATGGTAAAGATGCTTCTTCTTGATGCTTTAAAAAAATATTTGACACTTCTTTATAGTTAAAGTAGTTTGAAAAAAAGTGCTAATCGTCTTTTAACTCATTTTCCAAGAGCCGATAGACAATCCGCTTTAAGAAGAACACTTTATGAAAGCAAAGCCTCAAAAAATTTTACTTTTTGTAGCGGATGAGTATGAAGATCTCGAGCTACAATATCCTAAATATCGTTTGCGTGAGGCCGGAAAAAAAGTTGTAGTAGCAGGGGAGAAAAAAGAGTCTTACAAAGGTAAGCACGGCTATCCTTGCACAGCTGATGTTACATTCAAAGAAATCAGGGTGGATGATTTCGATGCTTTAGTGATCCCCGGCGGTTATGCACCGGATAAATTGAGAAAAATTCCTAAAGTATTAGAAATTACTAGGAAATTTGCTAGCCAAAAAAAATTGATTGCATTTATTTGTCATGCGGGGTGGATTCCCATTTCTGCAAAAATCCTTAAAGGGATTCGATGCACTTCGTATATTTCTATTAAGGAGGATATCCTTAATGCAGGAGGAAAATGGATGGATAAATCCGTAGTTATCGATCGACATTTCATCTCAAGCCGCTTCCCTGAAGATTTGCCAGATTTTTGCTCTGCCATTCTAAGCTATCTGGCTCAAGGTTGATATGCGTTCTATCTGGAAAGGAGCTTTAAGCTTTGGTTTAGTAAATATCCCTGTATGTATGTATACAGCGAGTTTAGAAAAAGAACTCTCTTTTATTTTATTGCATAAAAAAGATCTTTCGAAAGTCCGGTATGTCAGGGTGTGCCAAGCAGAAAACAAAGAGATCCCTTGGCAAGAAATTGTCAAAGGTTATGAATATAAGAAAGGGGATTTTGTGATTCTGCAAGATGTGGATTTTGAAAAAGCAAACTTAAAAAAAACAAAGACCATTGAGATTGTCCACTTTATTAAAGAGGATGAAGTAGATAGCATTTATTACGTAAAGCCTTATTACTTAGAACCCGCTAAAAATGCAGAGAAGGCTTATGGCTTATTGCGAGAAGCCTTAAAAAAATCTAAAAAAGTAGGCCTTGCTAAATATGTACTTAAGGATAGGGAGCATCTTGCAGTAGTCAAAGTTCATGAAAATATGATCATTCTTAACCAGCTGCGTTATCAAACGGAAGTTTTACGTGCGCAAGATTTAATGATCCCTTCAATAGGAAAAATCAACTCTAAGGAAATGAATATCGCTATTGCCTTGATAGACCATCTTACTACTTCTTTTAAGCCTAAAGAATATAAGGATACCTTCACAGAAGAGATTAAACAAGTCATCAAACAAAAATCAAAGGGCCGTCCCATCCATCCTAAAACGCAAGAGCCTAAAATCAGTAAAGTTCATGATATTATGACGCTTCTTCAGAATAGTTTGGAAAAAGAGAAAAGGTCAAAAAAACGTAAACTTTCATGAGTCTTAAAGAATATAGATCTAAAAGAAATCTCAAAAAAAGTTCAGAGCCTTCTTCAGGAAAAAAGCACATAGGCTTCTTGCGTTTTTGCGTTCAAAAACATGCTGCTCGACATTTGCATTATGACTTTCGCTTGGAATATCGAGGAGCTCTTTTAAGCTTTGCTGTTCCAAAAGGCCCTTCCATGAACCCTAAGATCAAACGTTTAGCAATAAAAGTAGAAGATCACCCTCTTGACTATCAATATTTTGAGGGAGTGATACCCAAAGGAAACTATGGAGCTGGAACGGTCAAAATATGGGATCATGGTTTTTATACCAGCTCTGATGCTACTGAGCCTAAGAAGGTAGAAAGGATCCTTAGCAAGGGATTAAAAAAAGGTCATTTTGCCATTATTGTAAAGGGAAAAAAAATCAAAGGAGAGTTTGTTTTTCAAAAAATCAAAACGGATAAAGACAATACGTGGCTTCTCATTAAAAAAGCGGATGATTATGCCTCTTCGTAAAATGCCTAACTTTATTCCTCCTATGCTAGCTACATTGATCAAGCAACCATTTGATGATGAAAATTGGATCTTTGAAATCAAGTTTGATGGATACCGCGCTCTTGCCTTTATCAATCACAAACACGTTCAATTAAAATCCCGGAACAACCAGCTGTGGAATACAAAATTCCCTTCGATTGTAGCTAGCCTTGAAAAAATTCATTCGCAAGTTATTTTTGATGGGGAGCTAGTTGTGTTAGACGCAAAAGGAAAATCTCATTTTCAATGGATGCAAAATTATCAAAGAGAGCACAAAGGTAACTTATATTATTATATATTCGATTTGCTATATAAAGATGGAAAGGATTTAAGAGAGCTTCCTCTGATAGAGCGTAAAGCGCTTTTGAAAAAGTATGTAAAAAAACTAGCTCTTCCTAAGCTGCGTTTTAGTCAGCATTTATTTGGGAAAGGGAAAGCCTTTTTTAAACAAGCAACAAAAGCGCATTTAGAAGGGATCATAGGAAAAAGAGCTTTAAGTACCTATCAATCTAGACGAAGTTTAGATTGGGTAAAAATGAAGAACATTTTGAGGCAAGAGGTTGTCATTGGCGGTTTTACACAACCAAAGGGTTCTCGCACAAAATTTGGAGCTTTGCTGGTAGGGGTTTATAATAACCAAAAAGAACTAGATTTTATTGGGCGTGTTGGAGGTGGGTTTGATGCTGCTGTTTTACAAGAAGTGCATCGTCAGTTAAAACCATTAATTCAAAAAAAAAATCCCTTTAAAAACCATCCGAAAATCAGTGCGACTTGGGTTAAACCTCAATTGGTCTGCGAAGTGAGCTTTACCGAATGGACACAAAATAACAATATGCGACATCCCATTTTTCAAGGTTTAAGAATCGATAAGAGGCCCAAAGATGTTAAAAAAGAAATCCCTAAAGGGCGATAAAGAAAAGCTCTCTTTAACGCATTTAGATAAAATCTATTGGCCTAAAGAAAAATACACAAAGGCAGATCTTTTACATTACTATAAACAGGTAGCTCCTCTTATCCTCCCTTATTTAAAGGATCGGCCTATTGTATTGTATCGTTTCCCTAATGGAATTCAAGAGAAGGGATTTTATCAAAAAAATATAAACTTTTCTCATCCGAGATGGATTAAAACCTATCCCGTTCAACACGAAGGCAGAGTTGATCATTATCTTCTGATTCATGATTTGCGAAGTTTGCTCTTTGCTATAAACTTAGGAAGTATTGACCTGCATCCTTTTATGTCGCGTTGCAAACAGCTAGAAAAACCTGATTATTGCGTGATTGACCTAGACCCACATGGGGTTTCTTTTCAAAAAGTGATTGAAGTGGCTTTAATAGCTCATGAAATTTTAGGAGAAGTTGGTATCAAACACTATTGCAAAACATCTGGTGGCAAGGGCCTGCACATATTTATACCGCTTCACGCTAAATACAGCTATGAACAATCAAGGCAATTTGCAGAGCTTATTTCTTTTTGCATTCAAAAAAAACTCCCAGATAGCACTTCTTTAGAAAGAAGTCCTAAAAAGCGTCAAAAAAAAGTGTATTTAGATTGTTTGCAAAATCGTGCTGCACAAACAGTCGTTGCTCCTTATGTCGTGCGTCCGCGCCCTAAAGCGCTTGTATCAACCCCACTAACCTGGAAAGAGGTGAATAAAGAGTTAGATCCTGCTGCATTCACCATAAAAACCGTTTTATCTCGTTTTAAAAAAAGGGGAGATCTTTTTAAGGGTGTACTTACAGCTAGAATAAACATGAAAGCAGCATTAGCGCATTTGCATAAATTTAAATGAGGTTCATCTCTGTTTAAGCTCTAAACAGAAAATATATATTTTACTATAAGTTTAGCTTTTGTTATGAAACAGTTTAAATAGGGGTTTAAAAACCTGCAACAAGGCACCTATTTCAAATCATTTTTAAGGAGTTATATATGGATAAGGAACAATTTGAAGGAAAATGGCATGAGTACAAGGGAAAAATCAAAGAAAAGTGGGGAAAGCTTACAGATGATGATTTAGCAGAAATTCGTGGAAAAAAAGAAGCGTTAATTGGAAAGATTCAATCTCGCTATGGATACACTAAAGAAAAAGCGGAAAAAGAACTCTCTGAATTTTGCGGTAAACACAAACCTTGCGGTTGCAAAGGTCCTTGTAACTGTGGGTGTGGACACAAACCTTGCGGTTGTAAAGGCCCTTGTAATTGCGGTTGTAAGCCCCGTCATTAAATCTATCCATATACCTATAAGTAATGGTAATCTTTAAGATAACCAATTATGAAGGGTAAAAAGGATGGTAATACTTGGAGTTGATGGAAAAAAACGCTGTTTTGGGGGACTGCCCGGCAAAGAATTTTACGCGGAATACCATGACAGAGAATGGGGGATTTCTGTACACAACGATCAATACTTATTTGAGATGCTCATTCTTGAGGGAGCACAAGCGGGCTTAAGCTGGGAAACCATCTTAAAAAGACGAGAGGGGTATCGAAGAGCTTTTCATCATTTTAATCCTGCAAAGGTTGCCTTAATGAGTGATTCAGAGCTAGAGGCTCTACGCCAAAACCCTGAAATTATTCGCAATCGATTGAAAATTTATGCAGCACGTCAAAATGCTCAAGTCTTCTTAAAGATTCAAGAAGAATTTGGTTCTTTTGATTGCTATGTTTGGGGTTTTGTAAATAAAAAACCCATCATCAACCACTGGCGGAGACTTGAAGAGATTCCAACTACTACTGCTGAGAGCGATGCTCTTGCTAAAGACTTAAAAAAACGCGGCATGACATTTGTTGGTTCTACGATTATTTATGCATTTATGCAAGCTGTAGGGCTAGTTAATGACCATATTACAGAGTGCTGGTGTTATAATCGGTAGCTAATCAATTGTTTGAAATGCTCATTTTTAAAGGGCGCATAGGCAGAGAGAGAGGTCTTCTTTTTTTTAAGCTATTTGCTTTCACTCCTAACATTGTCTTTTTTTGTCCTTGATTCGCTTTCTTTACTTATAAGATTAGAACCCAGATCTCTGTCAAAATTCGATTTACATCAAAAAGCATGGTTAAAGAGTAAAATAGGAACAAATTCAAGAATTTTGTATAATCTATTTTTTATATAAAATTTATTAATTTTTTTTAAAAATTATATTACTAACTTTAATATAATTATATTTTGTAATATAATCATTCAATGAAACTAGAATTAGGGAATTAGCATGACAGCCATCAGTCTAGAGTTTTTTATGCCTGTTCGGTTCGAAAAACCAAAGACATTCAAGCAATATATCCAGGAAGGGGTTGATGATTATTTTTACCTCGGCGGCAAATCTGTATTTGTTATCTCTGGGGAAATTTTAAATGGTAGCCAGGCGGTAAGAGTAAAAGATCAAGACCAAAGCAGAGTTAAACAGGTTGTTCTTGGTGCTATTAAAGTTATCTCCTACATGACTGTAATAATCCCTTTAATAATGCTTATAGCAAAGGCCTCCTTCCGGCTTACTCTTACTCATAAATTTCATATTGTATCGGAAAATGAACATGAAGCCATAGTTAGTCAAAGAAATTATTTGATTGTAGAGAAAGTAAGCTTCTGGGAGTTTTTTCTTTCTTCTTACAATAGGGCTATTAATGATGATGAATGGAATAGCATCCAGGGGCTATCGTTTTTGATAGCAGAATTTCAGGAAGTCCAAGGATCTTTGGTTGGTTTATTAGGTAAAATAGGAAGTGAGCATACCGAGTATCAAGAAAAAGAAGAGGCATTAAAAAAACTTATCTCTAAATTAATTGATCAAACAACCGACTCCTTAAAGGCTCTTCAGGAGAAAATACAAAATAAAACCCCTAGGGGCTTAGAAAATGTAGGGAATACCTGCTATATGAATTCTGCCCTTCAACCTCTTCTAGCTGTAAGAAATTTTGAACAAATCATTCCAGATAGTGTAGCATCCGAGCCAAAATGCAGTTATAAAGAGCGCAAAAAGATCCTTTCTTCTTTTAAAGATTTTTTTCAAAGCTGGACAAATAAAGAAACTGCGGGAGAACTGGGTCATAAGGTTGGAGATTTACGCAGACAAATTTTCGAAGCAAGACTATTAGAAGGTGGATTCATTGACAGAGACCAAGAAAGAGACTTTCAAGATGCAGGACAGTTTTTTGAATTGATCCTTCATGTCTTAGGTAAGGGTTTCCAGTTAGAAATGACAAGAACGCCTGTAAGGCATGATGGAACATCCATAGAGGATCGCCAAAAAACAGAAACAACTCCCCAAGGGATTTTTTATTTACAATTGCCTGGTAAGTCACTTCAAGAAATCGTGAATAGATATCAATCAGTTTTCGATCAAGAGTTTGCACCGGGTGATGAATGGCGAGTAGAAGATCCTAATTCTCAAAGCGAGATACTAGTTTCTCGTTATAAAGAAATACAGAAAATTGTTGGCCCTGCACCTGAAATATTAGTTGTTAGGGTGAATAATCACGTTGTAACCCCTGAGCAGGATCAGACTATTAATTTTGCTCCTTTATTCAAAGAGCCTTTAGAAAATTGCAATTACCAATTGATCGGATTTTCGCAAAATCATCATCAGGTTCACTGGACTTCTGTAGTTTGGAAAGAAAACAATTGGCATTATTGCAACGACAGTCGAACACAACAAGTATCTACAAAGGATGCCTGTTTTAAGCATGCTGCTAACTACATGATCTTTCAAAAACATGAATCATAAAGAGATCTAATCTTTAATCGCTAGTCTATTGTGTTGGTAACTAATCAATAATAATTCCAAGATACTCTAACAAGGATAGAACTTCTGGGTTGGAAAACCTAGCTTTCGATAACTTGTTTGTTAATGGGTTAATAGAATAGTTAATCGCTCCTAGAAAGATTGCTTTACTCAGATTGGTGTTATGAAAAGTACTACCTTGTAAATCTGAGCCTGTAAAATTGGATCCGGTTAGGTTTGTATTGGAAAAATGGGTATCTCGAATAACACATTCCTGAAAAAGAGTATTTTTCAAATCAAGATCTGAAAAATTTGAAGTGTCAATTAAACATTTTTTGAGTTTTATGGATAAAAACATTTTGTCACATTTGGAAAAGTCAATACCAAGAAGCTTGCAATTCTGAAATTCAATATCTTGGAATCGACAGCCCTCTATTTTGATAAGGCTTAAGTTACATCCGTTTAGTTTACAATCCAAGAAGCGTGTATTTCTCAAGTCGCTTTGAGTGAAATTGCTGGTTTCAAAAATTACATGGGAAAAAATCTTATTTTTAAGATTAAAAGCCGTGTAGTTTTCTTCTTTTAAGATCTGATTTTCCATTTTTTGTTTCGATAAAATAGACATTATAAACCTATTTAAAATTAGTTACGACAATCTGATAATTCATCGAGTAAAGCTTTCACACCTTCCACATCTTTTTGAGTAGTATTCCAAGAGGTAATAAAGCGTATTTCGTTCTTCTCTTTATCCCAGGGATAGCAGAGGATTTTTTCTTGGATAATAGGTATCCATGAAGCAGGTGCTGTAAAGAAGATTTGATTGGTTTCTACTGGGTAGCTCAATGAAAAATGAGAAGTCATGCTTATAAGGCTCGCAATTTCTTGTGCTTTTTGATTCGCTTGTGTAGCTAAAGTGTGCCAGAGATCTTTTTTAAAAAAGGGGATATATTGTGCTGAGAGATAGCGCATTTTTGATACTAGCCCTAGATTTTGCTTATGCAAATGATCCGAACCCTCTTGTAGGTTCGGATTAAAGATCAGCAAGGATTCTGCACACAGTAGACCATTTTTGGTTCCTCCTAGAGATAAAAGATCCAAAGATGCTGCTTGCACTATTTCATCTAAAGAAACCTTTAAACTAACAGCTGCATTATAGAGACGACTTCCATCCATATGAAAAAGAAGATCTTCTTCTTTGCAAAGCTTTGAGAGTACTTTTAGCTCCTGTAGGGTATATACAGTCCCAACCTCTGTTGGCTGTGTAATAGAAAGAACTCGTGGAGAAGTAGAATGCTTCCCAAAGGTTCTCTCATTTTTTAACTTTCTGATAATGCCTTCGAGAGTAATTTTTCCTTCTTGATGAGGTACGCTTAAGAGTTTACATCCCACAATAGATTCAGCAGCTCCACATTCTTGATAGTTTAAGTGGGCTATATCAGTGCAGATAACAGATTCATATCTTCTGCAGGCAAGTTTAAGAGCTAATACATTGGCTCCTGTTCCTGTAGGTACGATGAGTACTTTAGGTTTGGCAATAAATACATGTTGAATGAGTTCTTCGGCTTGCTTAGTCCATGCATCTGAGCCATAGGAAGGAGCATCTCCTTTATTTGCTTCTAGGATTGCTTCCATAATAGTAGGGTGAACAGCGGTAAAGTTATCGCTTGCAAGACAGATTTTTGTCATAATGTTCACCTTAGGAAATTCAGTTTAGTCCTGTAGAGCCTCTGCCATTACATTAGATTGGACTAATAGTTTTTTAACTCTTGGAATTCTTTGTGCGAGATTTATTTTGCCCTCACAAATATTGTAGGCAAAAGGAAAGAATTTATCCTCTTTTTCAATCCATCCTACAAACCATCCTATTTCTGAATTTTTCCCATCCTCTTGCATTATAGAACCAGTCCAGCCTGTTTTTCCAAACAAGTTCCATCCTTCGGGCAATTGATCTACAAATAACAGCTTTTTTGTCATTTGCATAGCGTTATGTGAAATAGGAAGTCTTCCTAGAAGGGCTTTTTGAATAAGATCCACTTGTTCTTTAGGAGAGATTTTTAAAGACGAGATCAGCCATGCTTTCGTTAAACCCCCAGATATATCCTGATTGCCGTATTCTAATAAGGCTAGATATTTTTGCATGCTTCTCTCCCCCAGTTGTGTGGCTAAGACACGAGAAAACCAGACACAAGAGGTTTTCATCCAAGATTGCGGGGTCTGAGGAGCTTTCCAGGATTCTAAGAAGCTGTCATAACCTTCTTGAAACAACCAGGTTGGAGTGTTTTCATCTTTTAAGATCTCTTTGTCATATCCCATCAAGCTTAAAGCAATCTTAAACGTAGAGCAGGGGGTAATGCGTTCATTGATATGAGGGCCTAGTTCTACTATTTTCTCATCTGATACGCCATTAATAAGAAGAAAGTTTTCCTCAGCTGAAAAAGAGTATACACAAGGGAAAACAAGTAAAAGACAAGTCGTTAATTTTGAAAATAGGAGCTGATACATAAAAGCCTCATTTGAGTAAGAGAATACGAGCATTCGTTTTGAGGCATAAGTCTAAAGAAACCTTGTTTAAAGTTCATCTTCTTTTGATCTTAAACTTTGCATGAAAGTTTGGTAAGTAGAGCATTCGATAAACTTTAAAAACTATCTTGCATTTATCATTGATTTCTTGATAAAACCGTTACCTAACCTTTAAACTATGGAGTTTTAAGATATGGCAGTTTCTATCTCAACTATAGCACTAATCGCTTGTCATGGCGGGCCAGCGGACCACTTTGCAACATATGCTAAAGAATTAACTGAGCAAGGATATAATGTGGAAATTCACGCAAGTGGACCTGCATTAGAGAAATTTAAGCAATGCAATGCAAAAGTTACTTATTGCTTTAGCTTAGATGCTAAAAATCTTGAACAAGATGAATTGGCTGAGAAAATTGCTGGGAATTGTTCTAGGGCTTCCATAGTCATTACCGATGTTGGACATCCTTTTGATGAGACTCTTCAAAAAGCACTAAAGGAAAAAGAAATTACCCGTTTTGCCTATTACGATAATCCAGAAAGCTTCGTGCCTGGAGGATACTCTTCTACTGCTGCTAAAGTAATGAAACTTGCACAAGGCGTATTCTTTGCTAATGCTCATTTAGCTAAGGATAAGATTTACAGCGAGCTTGGAAAAGAAATAGATTTAACCGGCAAAGAGCGTATTGGAATTGGGTATTACCCAGTGAGTCAAGCAGGAGTAGTAGCTAAGAAAAGAGAAACTGAACATGAAGCTAAGCGTGCAGAATTTTTAAAGAAGCTTGACATAGAAGATACAGGACAAAAGGTATGCGTATATTTTGGTGGAAATAACGAAGAGTATTTCGAACGAGCATTCCCTGCATTTCTGTCTTTTTTAAAAGCAGAGGATCTTAACTTGGAAAATGTAGTAATAGTTGTTCATCAACATCCAGGAGCTAAAAAAGAGAATCTAGATGTTCAAAAATTAGATGCGTGCTTAAAAAATTTCAGTGACAAACCAAAAGTAATTGTATCGGATTTTTCTTCAGATGATGCGCAGGTGTTAGCAGATGTCGCATTATACTATCAAACAAGTATGGCACCGCAATTTATTTTAAGCGGAATTCCTACGGTTCAAGTTGGTCATGAAAAGTATGAAGATATTCTTGTAAGAAATCATCTTGCTTCTACAGCGACTAATTCAGAGGAGTTCGTTCATCATCTAAAGGATATGAAAGAGCAGCCTAAAGAAGCTATTTTTAAGGGTCTAGGATATGAAGAAAAATGGCCTGAGAACCTTAAAAAGGCAATACAAGGCAACATGTTAAGGAAATAGATCTTTTAACCTTTCTGTGTAAAAAAAGAGAAAGAAATCTTCGTGTTTTAAGGTTTCTTTCTCTTGGTTTTACCAGCCATGCTAAAAGCAATTGCTATCGCTTGACTCTCTTTGTAGCCTTCTCGACGCAACTGACTAATATTTGCAGAGATGGTTTTCTGGCTTTTCCCTTTTTTTAATGGCATTGTTTCCTCTAAAAATTCTTGGATAACCTAAATTTTTCTATACTTCTTTTTTTAGAAGAACGTCAAGATTTTTCAAAAAATGAGCTGCTATTGCGAAAAAAGTAACTCGATTAGTATGGAGCTTAAAGCTTTGTCGGTTTTCTCAGAGACCTATTTAATCTGGAAAATAGCTCGTGTTCTTGCTGTCTAAAAAAGGTTGCAAGATCACAATTTGGCTTTTTAAATGACAAGCGAAAATTCCATCAGGCTCCGAGTTGCTGATAGGAGCATCCCCAACGTTTTTATGTTTTGGATGTCTTGAATAAGACACCGTGTATCATCTTTTTTAGACAACACCTATTAGAAGAAAAGAGGTAAATATTGTCATCTATAAGGTAACAGTCTATACTAATGAAAAATTTTTTGGAGTAAAGATGAAGCTAGCTGAATACCTTTTCAGGATGAAAATGACAAAGAAGGATTTTGCTGAAAAACTGGGTATTTCACGCGGGCATCTACAACACATTCTTAGTGGGACCAAAAATCCAAGCGTCAAATTAGCTAAAAAAATTGAAGAGGAAACCAGGGGGAAGGTTTCAAAGGCGGAGCTTCTGTTCCCGGAAGACTTTCCATAATCGATTGATAGGCAGTGAATAACAATTATTCAATTGACAAAACGTCCAATATATCATACAATGAAAAAAAAGCTTATACGATCTATAACACCCCAGAGTACGACGAATGGCTGGATGAAGAGCCAGCTAAGAGTCAAGTACAAGTCCGCTCTAGAATAGCCAATATCCAGGATGAGGGGCATTTCGGGGATCACAAGGAACTGGGTGATGAGGTGTGTGAGCTAAGATGGAAGAACGGCAGACGTGTTTACTACGCTGAGATTCCAGACAAGCAGATTATACTTTTACTGGGAGGAAACAAAAATGGTCAAGACAAAGACATCCGTCAGGCAAAGAAAATTTTCAACAGGCACGTCTCGTCAGATGAGGAGAACTAAAATGAAACTGAAAAAAGGTACTGGGCTTCGACAAAGTAATCCAAGGGAAGAGCTATTGGATGAAGAGTTGATTGGACGCGCTATTTGGGAATGCCTCAAGAATGGGGATTCTGAGGGCGTAATTGAAGTGATCCGTATTTACCTGGAAGCTGTGAATAAGACGCAGATTGCCAAGGAAAATGATATGGCCAGATCAACGATGTATCATACCTTGAAAAGTAAGAACCCCACGGTGAAAACGCTGGCTAAATTGGTTCATGCCTGCATTTAAGCAGGGCTAATAAATAGAAAGTGCTCCTCTTCACTTAGCCATTAAGTGTCTTCCTTATTATTCATTTCCAGCTCTGAACATATCTAAGAGCTATTTTCTCTTCGAATTAGTCATTTAATGTGTGATCTGTCGTACTCATTCGCGATCGTTTGTGCAGTAGTGGTCCAAGAATGGCCCACGCTACTTAAGTTCAGCTATTCTGTGTCAAGCTTCAACTTAAATGCCTTCAAACATATCTATGAGCACGATTTTAAAGAAGTGGGGCAAGCAGGACTTGAACCTGCGACCGGCGGGTTATGAGGGCGCGGGAAATCCATAACAATCAGCACCATCCAATCGCTACGGGTAGCATAATAAGAGAGTTAAGAAAAAAATGCTACCGGTTTTTAATGGTTGGTAATGGATAAATTGGTAAAACGTTGCACCGTCATTGCACCGCAGAGGTGTGAAGCTAGTTTTTCTCTTTAGGCTGAAAGATTCTCTGGTTTTAAGAAAAAGATAAAGATCTTTTATCTGAGCTTCAAAAATAATCCCTTGCTTAAGCAAACACCCTCTTGCAAGTTATGTGAAGAACATTTATAGATTTTTTTCACTTTATGTTAAAATACTTCTTTGCTATTATGTAATATCTTTTTATTGCTTTAATAAGCATGAGCTCTCTTTTAATAAGGAATCAAGGAGGTATAAATCCCAGATTGAGCAGTTTGTGCAATAATTGCGGATATTTTTCTAAAATGATCTGAAATAGGCATTTTTAACATAAAAAGTACTATGAACTTTGAATTAACTTGATGAATTAACTAAATTTTTTGGA
>JBAUFS010000064.1:0-3296 GCA_049679255.1 Candidatus Rhabdochlamydia sp. | reverse complement strand
TTTCTTAAAGTTAAAACATCATTAAACCATTTTGCTCTCAAATACAAATTACTCATAAGAGCAAATCAAAGGGCATTCCAAGAACTTAAAAAATTATATGAAAGAACTGCTCCTGCGTAAGGTGAGTTATTAATATTAATTAACTTTGTTTAAATAAAGAGCAGAATATGACAAAAGTTTTAGAAACTTATATTCAGGTTCCAAAAGAGACTGCGATAGATAGTCCAACAGGTAATTTAGAAAAAGAAGGCATAAACAAATGTTTTAATGATTATAAACCCAATGTTTCTCAAAGCAATTGCACTCTTGATTCAAAAAAGGTAGAGCAAGTATGGATGCCTGCTTTTTTTACTTTAGCAGTGGATCCTAGTTTTACTTTAGATGGAAAGTTTTTGCAAAAAAATGCACATGTAGAACATTTGGTGAAAAGTGATCAAAATTTTCTTTTAAGCTTTCCTCGTTGGATAAAACAGATCATTCATTATATAAAAAAATATTTTAATTCATCCCAAAAAGACTGGAGAATATATACATGTTTTCAAGATCTAAAAAAGATAGAAAAAGAATGGAACCTGGTTGCTAGATCTATGGGAATAACCTACGTGCCTGATACGCTTGAAGGCGCTATATGGCAGCCTAAAGCTTTTTATCTATTCCAAAAGGTGGAGAATCAATTCTATGAAAAACTGTCAGAGATTGGGGGCCTAATTTACGAAGAAGATGATAAAAAACGTATGTTTCCAAACGAATTATTTTTACCTGTACATAAGTTACGTGCTCCGCAAGACCCCAATTGGAATATAGAAAATATTCTACAAGCAGCAAAAGGAGGAGAAGAAATCGAAAATTTAGATATATCTCGTATTGCTGGGTTTGGTTATCAAACACTTTCACAAGAGATTTGTAAGGAAACAGATCTTTATGTGCCTCATTCAACATTTGCAAATGATATAAAAGATCATACAGACGAAGTGATAGTAGCCATAAGGAAACTAAGACTTGCCTTGCGCGAAGAAGAAGGTCTTTGTAAATATAAAGAGCTGTTAGGGGAATTTAAAACTTATTGGAATGCTTATATAGATTCTAATTCGCTTTTAAAAGAATTATCTATAGTGTATTCAAATAATAACTTCTTTAAAGATTTATATGCTTTTTTAGAAAAATCTACTCAAGAAATTCTTCATCCTAGATCAAGTGACGCAGAAGATTTTACAAAAAGATTTACGGTTCCATTTGATAAGTATGAAAAAGCAGGTTATGAAAAAGTAAAAGAAGCATTTAAGGAACTACTGCCTGATTCTTCTACAGCAAAGCTTTTAAAAAATAGAGAGTTAGCCTTTGACAGCTAACTCTTTTAAATTAATTATTATGTGCCAAGAATTCACAAATCAACGGTACATTAATCAAAATAGGAAAAGGCACCTGGTCGATTGCAGGGGAAATGAGAAGTTGCCCTGAAAAGCTACTAGCGTCCAAAGAGAGGTACTCGGGGATATCACCAGAGCTAATCACACTTTTTTGGATTTTATCATTTTTTTGAGACTTTTCTTTGATAGAAATCGTCATTCCTGGACGGACAAAAAAGGACCTACGGTCTACTTTCTTACCATTTACCAATATATGTCCATGAGATACTAGCTGTTGAGCTGCGAAAATAGTCGGTGCTAATTTCAAGCGATAAACCATATTGTCTAGTCTGCACTCTAATCTCTCGATAAAAACAGCAGGGGTATTTCCCTTTGCTTTTGAAGCTTCTTTATAGTAGCGTACAACCTGGGTGGTGGTAAGCATGCCATAAACAGCTTTTAACTTTTGTTGCTCTTCTAACTGAAGGCCATAATCAGACTTTTTCTTTCTTTTACTTCCATGCATTCCCGGAGGATTTGGCTTATGTAGTAACGGATTACGAGCTTTGCCGAATATATTTGCTCCAAAACGTCTTGCAACACGATTTTTTGGGCCGGTGTATCGAACCATGGTATCTCCTAATAAGACTTCTTACTTTAATGATATAAAGAGATGTATGCTAATCTACCTGTGATTTTTTGTAAATGGAGCTTTTTTTATTAACCAGAAAAGCATATAAAGGACCCTATGTTTGAAGCCTTAAAGAAAAAAATAACCACATTAAATTCAATAAAAAAATCTTGATAGATCTCTTATGAACCCTTGCCTTATGCAAAACATGTAGAGATCTTTACAAAAGTCGTGTGTTCTCCAAAGAACCCCATTTTTCTCTATGTCTGCGTAAGGTAAGTATTAAACGTATTTTTCCAAACACAGGAAGGAATTATGGAGACAACCTTTACCTGTTCTCCCGTCTCAATTCAACTTGCATGTTTGAATGTTGACCTGTTATACTATTTTTTCTATGAGATGGGGATTCTGCTTTTATTAGAGAAGAAGAAATGATTCCTAGCATGAATAAACTTTAATTTAGAAAAGTCTTTAGTTTTGGGGTTTAGTCTTAAATTTAAAAAACCCAGATTTTATGGAACGATAGCATCCACTATCAATTTTAAAAAAAACTATGCATTTTTCAGTTTAACCGTTTAATAGACCGTCGAAAAATTTAGTTTCTAAATGAGTAGGCTTTTTCGATTACAAGAGGTAAAAATGGCAATTTCAAAATATTTGGATCCAAAGAATGATATAGCTTTTAAGAAGATCTTTGGGACTGAAAAAAATAAGGACATTTTGATTCATTTTTTAAATGATGTCCTTGGTTTTTTCGAAGAGGACAAAATTATCAATATAGAGTTCTGTTGCTCGCTTCAAATCCCTGATAATAAAGAGCAAAAGACAAGTATTGTGGATATTTTATGCGAAGATGAAAAAGGTATAAAGTATATTATTGAAATGCAGGTATTAAAACACAAAGGCTTTGAAAAGCGTGCTCAATATTATTCTGCTAAATCTTATAGCAGTCAAGCTACCGTTGGGGATAAGTATTACAACCTCAAAAAAGTCATTTTTATAGGCATTGCTAATTGCGTTATCTTCTCTAATAAAACTGAGTATAAATCAAGACATTTAACCTTAGATGAAAAAGCTCTAACAAACGATTTAGAAGACTTAAAGTATACTTTCATTGAGCTTCCTAAGTTTAATAAAAATAAGGAGGAGATTTCCTCTCTAGAGGAAAAATGGTATTATTTTTTCAAGCACGCCCATGAGACAACAGAACAGGATTTACAGAAGATTATAGGTGACGATAAAATTATTGGAAAGGCCTACACTGAGCTAAATAAATTCCATTGGACAAATGAAGAACTACTTGCCTACGAAGCTATGAA
>JBAUFS010000063.1:0-48221 GCA_049679255.1 Candidatus Rhabdochlamydia sp. | reverse complement strand
TTTTTCATTTTGTGTTAAAAAGCTTGATGTAGATTGCATATGAGCAGGGATCTTAGCAGAATCTATGAGAAAAATTCAATGAATTGATTATCTGTAATGTCTTTTTTCTAATGCTGTTGAGTATAGCAGTTGGTGATCAACAACAAATCATCGAAATGGACAAAGAAACATTTCCTGGAAGTGAAGGCAGCACTGGTATTGGCCATGGAGGAGATCTTGCTGAAATGAGAACAATAGACAGTTTCAACCTAAAAAATGTGTCGTTCATAAAAATTGATGTGGAAAGATCCGAAGAAGAGGTTTTAGATGGGATGGCCAGTACCATTCGAAATAATAGACCGGTAATTATTATTGAACTACAGGGGGGTATCTTTGGGAAACCGCGCCCCAAAATATAAGACAAAAAATGCAAAATTCAATCGACAAGCTACAAGCACTAGGATATGTAGTAACACGACTTTATCTACACGACTATTTAGCTTTGCCAAATGAGTAGTTAGTATCTCAGAATCGAGATGGAAACGGCAAAAGAACGATGCAAGGAACCCCTGCCTGTTCCCTCATGATCTGGCACAAACAGATAGATTTTTCGTTCATCCTCCCTTGAGAGTCCTTATTTCCTCATAATCAGTAGGTTTAAAGGCTCAAGTCCTGCTTGCCTTACTTCTTTAAAATCTTGCTCATAGATATGTTTTGAAGGCATTTATATTAAGTTAATACTTAACAGAGAATGGCTAACTTAAGTGACGTGGACCATTCTTGGACCACTAACCCACAAAACGTAACAAGTGAATACGACACATCACACATTAGAGCTCTTTCGAAACTAGAAAAATAAAGAAGCTTTTTTGTAAAACAACGCTTTTAAAAACTCCAAGAGCATTATGAAATTTGAAAAAGCAAAAAGATCTATACAACGAGAAATTCTGACTTCTAACAGGAATTAAGACATAGCACATAGGATATTTAAAGAATCTAAAATTAAGTTTCATGCCGAGGTTTAATCTAATTACTGAGATTTATAACCTGGAGCTATGTTAATGGGTTTTGAAAGAGGTCTATTTACACTAGATCTTTTTTGAGTAATTCTTGCATTCTTAACTCTTATTTATATAAAAAGTGTATAGAATTTAAAGAATAATATTCAAACAGAAGCCCTATCATTAAAGGATTTAAGTATTAATCTTCTTGCACTGGAAATGCAGTTGGCTTAAAAAGAAAAACTAACATCGATGCGGAGAAATATATGCAGAACTTTAATACGCTCACATCTTTAGAGGGTACGGAATACAAGTATTACTCTTTGCCTAAATTAGCAAAGCAACTAGGGGCTGATTTATCCAGACTGCCGATCTGTATTCGGATTATGTTGGAATCTATCTTACGCAATTGTGATGGTAAGCGTATTAAAAAAGAAGATGTTGAACATCTGGCTCATTGGAATAAGAAACCGTTGGAATACGATATTCCTTTTGTAGTAGCGCGTGTTTTACTGCAGGATTTTACCGGTGTTCCTTTACTTGTTGACTTAGCTGCTATGCGAGATGCAATGGCTAAACAAGGATTAGATCCTAAAAGAATCGAGCCTATTGTTCCCGTGGAGTTGGTCATAGATCATTCTGTACAAGTAGATAGGTCAGGAACACCAGATGCGTTTTTATTTAACTTGGAAATTGAGTTCCAGCGTAATCGAGAAAGATATGAATTCTTAAGTTGGGGAGAGCAGGCTTTTAAAACAGTTAAAATCATTCCTCCTGGGATTGGTATTGTCCATCAAATTAATTTAGAACATCTAGCTACTGTCGTAACTGAGAAGGATAAGCTATTATATTTTGATACTGTTGTGGGAACTGATTCACATACCACAATGGTGAATGGGCTAGGGGTGCTTGGTTGGGGCGTGGGAGGAATTGAAGCAGAAGCTGCTATGTTAGGACAACCCTATTTTTTGCAAGCTCCTGAGGTAATTGGGGTGTATTTGTCAGGCAAATTATTAGATCGAGTAACAGCAACTGATTTGACTTTGAGAATTACAGAGCTATTGCGCAGTGAAAAAGTAGTAGGTAAGTTTATTGAGTTTTTTGGAGAAGGAGCTGCTAGCTTAACGCTTGCAGATCGTGCCACTATTGGAAATATGGCACCTGAATATGGAGCAACCATTGGTTTTTTCCCCACTGATGATCAGACAATGAGTTATCTACAGATGACAGGACGTACTAAAGAGGAGATAAAGAGGGTTAAACAATATCTACAAGCGCAAGAAATGTATGGAATGCCTCTTTCTGATCAAATTGATTACACGCGCGTTATTCAATTGGATTTATCCAGCATTAAACCCTGTGTTGCAGGTCCTAAGCGTCCTCAAGATCGGATTGATTTAGAACAAGTAAAAAAGCGATTCAATCACTTGTTTCTAGCTCCTGTGTCGGAAGGGGGATATGGTAAAAAAGAAGAAGATAAAAAGATTGCCGTTGCGACCCATTCAGATGGAAACTTTCATTTATATGAACCGCATATCATGGGAGGAACTCCTCGCTTAGTCAAAGAGAGCTCTACCACTTGGAGCGAAACCGAGATGGTGACCAATCGTCCCTTAAATTATAGCGTCATTAATCCAGGATATACACAACACTCTTCTCGAGACATCCATCTAAAACATGGATCAATAGTGATTGCTGCCATTACTAGTTGTACGAATACCAGCAATCCTTCTGTAATGATTGGGGCGGGACTTATAGCTAAAAAAGCAGTAGAAAAAGGACTGCAGGTCAATCGCTGTATTAAGACAAGCTTAGCCCCTGGATCACGTGTGGTTACCGATTACTTACAAAAAGCAGGGCTGCAAAAGTATTTGGATGTGTTGGGTTTTAATTTAGTTGCTTATGGATGCACAACCTGCATTGGTAATAGTGGTCCCTTAGATGAAAAGATTGAAAATGCCATTAAACAATATGATTTAATAGTAGCGAGTGTATTAAGCGGTAATCGTAATTTCGAAGCGCGAATCCACGGATCTGTTAAAGCTAATTTTTTGATGTCTCCTCCTCTTGTAGTAGCCTATGCTCTAGCAGGGAATATGGGTATTGATTTTGAAAAAGATCCATTGGGCTATGATTTAGCAGGAAACCCTGTTTTTTTAACCGACATTTGGCCTTCTACAAAAGAGATCAAAGAAACCATTTTTCAAGCAATGCAGCCTGAGATGTTTAAAAAGCGCTATGAGCATATTTTAGAGGATAACCCTCTTTGGAAAAAAATAGAGAAAAAGACAGGGGCTCAATATGCATGGGATAAAAAAAGCACGTATATCCAGTGCCCTCCTTTTTTTGAGCATTTTTCTAAAAAGTTACCTGTTCGACCAAATCTCACCGGTATGAGACCGCTTGCTTTGTTTGGTGATTCTATTACTACAGACCACATCTCTCCAGCGGGTGCTTTTAGAGCAAGTTCCTCTGCTGGTAAGTATTTGATTGAGCAAGGTGTTAATGAAACAGATTTTAATAGTTATGGTAGCAGAAGAGGAAATCACCATATTATGATGAGAGGCACGTTTGCTAATGTGCGTATTCGTAATCAGGTGCTGTCAGGAAAAGAGGGTGGCTTTACCAAGCTCATGCCAGAAGGAAAAGAAATGCAGATTTTTGAAGCATGTCAAAAATACGCGGAGCGTAAAGTCCCTTTGATTGTTTTTGCCGGCAGTGATTATGGGATGGGCAGCTCTCGTGACTGGGCAGCCAAAGGAACAGCGTTGCTTGGTGTGCGTGCTGTGGTAGCTCGGAGCTTTGAGCGTATACATCGTAGCAACTTAGTGGGTATGGGGGTGCTTCCACTGCAGTTTCCAGAAAACGACAGCTGGGAAAGTCTTCGGATTAATGGTACAGAAACATTCGATCTGATTGGTTTAGAAAAAGAGTGTAAACCACATCAAAATGTTATTTTAAAGATCTATCGAGAAGATGGCTTAACTCAAGAAGCATCTTTATTGGTCAGAATCGATTCTGCAGTTGAAGTGGATTATTATTTACAGGGAGGGATCTTGCCCTATGTGCTTAGGCAGATTTTAACTTAAGAACTCTTGTATTTATCTGCAATTTTCTATACACTGCTGCATCGATGTGCCGATGTGGCGGAATGGTAGACGCGGTAGACTCAAAATCTACTTTTAGTGATAAAGTGCTGGTTCGAGTCCAGTCATCGGTATTAATAAGCATGTTTAAAAAATTTCTTGCCTCATACGATATCATTCTCTTTGATTTTGATGGTTTGCTTGTAGACACAGAACCTTTGCACTTTGTTGCCTATAAGGAAATGTGTTTTAAGAATCAGGTTCATCTTAATTGGGACTTTACCCGTTTTTGCAAAGAAGCACATTCAAGTGCACTTGGAATTTGGGAAGCTTTTCAAAAGGAGTTCCCTTCTTTATTGAAAGAGAAATCAAGAGATGCGCTGTATCAAGAAAAAAAAGAAATTTATCAAGAGCTGCTAAAAACCACTGCTTTAAAGCTTATGCCAGGAGTTGACGCTCTTTTACAAGCATTAGCTACGAGCGATACACTATCTGCAGTTGTAACGAATTCTGCACGTTCTCAAGTAGAACCTGTTCGCAAAACCCTTTCTATTTTAAATATCATCCCCCTTTGGATAACGCGTGAGGATTATCAATTAGCCAAGCCAGCTCCTGATGGTTATTTGAAAGCGATAGAACAGCTGGGCAGAAAAAAGCGGATCATTGGATTTGAAGATACATTAAAGGGCATTCATGCATTGCAAGCAGCTGGAGTAGAAGCCGTTCTTGTAACTCCTAAATGTCCAGAAGAAATCAAAGGATTTGTTCATTTAGATAGAATCGATTGCATTTGTTTAAAGACTTAAAATTCTTTCTAAAAGACATTTTTCAGTTGAAAATTAAACTGCATGTTTATGATTTACAAATAATAGTATAATGCAGTACTCTCCTTTTTTTTGAATGTTGACCCAAGGCTATCTTCTATGGAAAGAACCTTTTTCCTTATCATTATTATCTCAGGCGCCCTTTTTTTTTTTATATTTGTTAAAAGCCCGAATCAAACTAAAATAGTTCAAACTCTTCGTTTAAATATTAAAGCAGAGCCAAAAACAATGGATCCTCGCAAAGGAGGGGAACATTATTCTTCTCAGATGCATTTCCTATTTTTTGAAGGACTTGTAAAACTCTATCCAGACGGCTCTATTAAACTTGCTCAAGCAGAATCCTATGAAATGTCCGAAGATAACTTGAAGATTACTTTTCGTTTAAAAGATACTATTTGGTCGGATAATACTCCTGTAACAGCTTATGATTTTGAACAATCTTGGAAAGATATTCTAGATCCTAAGTTTCCCTCTATGCAATCAAAGCTGTTTTCTCCTATAAAAAATGCGGACGCTGCAAAACAAGGTCTTATTCCTATTGATGAAGTAGGTGTCAAAGCAATAGATGCAAAGACTCTTATGATTACTTTAAACAAACCGACCCCTTATCTTTTCGAGTTACTTGCCTGTTCTTCTTTTTTCCCTGTAAATATCAAGAATGACCGGAAGCATTCCGATTGGGCTGACCATGCAGGCCCTAACTTCTTATGTAATGGTCCTTATCTATTAGAGAAATGGGATCATGAAAATCAAATCATTGCTATCAATAACCCTAATTACCGAAAGACACAAGATTTGCACCCAGAAAAAATTATTTTTAATGTAGTTAAGAATGATCAAATCACATTACAGATGTTTGAAAAAGGTTTAATTGACGTGATTGGAGATTCTTTAACCTCTATTCCTTTAGATGCGGTTCCTAGTTTAGAAAAAAAATGGACGATTTCTCGTAAACCAAGGGCTTCTACTTTATTTATTAACCTCAATACAGAAAAGTTTCCCTTTAATCATCCTAAAGTCCGTAGGGCATTTGGTTTGGCGGTTAATCGCCAAGAGCTGATTGGATCGTCTGGAAAAGGTGTTAAAAAAAGCATTTTGGCTGACTACATTAGCACTGCTTATCAAGCAAGCATGAGCGCAACTAATCTCATTCCTCCTTGTTTAAAGGAAAACCGCCATCGCTCTTTCTTTAAAGATAATGACGTGATCCAAGCAAAGACTTTGCTGGAAGAAGCCATGACTGAGTTAGGAGTAAATAGAGAAATTTTTGATTCTGTGGTTCTCTATTATTACTCTCGATCATTTGGAGCGAGTGAGTTGATGCAAACGATTCAACAACAGTGGTTAAATACCCTAGGCATTTTGATAAAAACAGAATATTTAGACTCTAAAACTGGTATGGATAAATTGATTAAAGGGGATTATCATATGTGTTTTATGCGCAGAGATGCTCTGTACAATGATCCTATGAGTGTTTTAGAAAGATTTAAGTATAAAGATTACATAAAAAATTATTCCAATTGGGAGAATCAAGAATATATCCGTTTATTAGATAAATCTTTTTATGAGCAATCAGATGCAAGATCTCAAATTCTAGAGCAAGCAGAGAGGGTTTTGTTAAACGAAATGCCAGTTATTCCTTTATACCACGAAGATTATATATATATTATCAATCCCGACTTAAAGTACAAAGTGCCTTTATCTGGAGATCGATTGCTTCTACCTATGTCTTTTGAAGATCAAGGTTTATAACTTTTTAACAAGAAGAGAGAGTGTGGATCGAAGTTAAGAAATGTTGTCTCATATTCTACCTTAGCTAATATAAGCCCATGTGCAGGTGCAGTGCGCCCTGCTAGCCTGCGGTCTTTTGCTTGAAAAATAGCAGGGATTTTTTCTAGTGTTATTTTTCCTGCACAGATGTCAAGCAATGTACCAACGATATTACGAACCATTTTATATAAAAAGCCATCTGCTTCTAGCTCTAGGCAGATATACTCTTCCTCTTGCAGGATGGATAAGCGTCTAAGGTTACGTACTGCATTTTTTGCAGCAGAGCCTGTGGCAGCTTCATTTGCAAAGGAAGTAAAATCATGAGTGCCTATAAAAAGCTTTGCTGCTTGCATTAATATATTTAAGGCTACAGGATGAGGAACCCTATAGGCATAGAAACGATTAAAAGGATCCTTAACAGGGCTTGTATATAGATAGTAATGGTACACCTTGCCTATTGCACTATAGCGTGCATGGAAGTCAAGAGGAACCTTTTCAATATTCAACACTCTAATATCAGATGGAAGTAAGCCATTCAAAGACTTAAGTAGGTGGGAAAACTCAAAAGAGGTTGTTGTTTTAAAGTTCGCAACTTGCCCTATTGCATGTACACCTGCATCTGTACGGCCAGATCCTATCGCTTTAATAGGGGTGCGCAAAATAATCGATAAGTACCTTTCCAACAGCGCTTGAATGGATATACCATTTTTTTGTATTTGCCAGCCTGAATAATGTGTTCCCTCGTAAGCAATGAGTAATTTATAGTTATGCATGTAAAAAGCTTTGCGCCAATTGCAGATCTTCGGGGCTAGTAATTTTTATATTTGAAGATTTGCCGGAAACAAGTTTAGCAGTATGTCCAATTAATTCTATGGCAGAAATATCATCTGTAATGTCTATTTTCTTTTTTTCTGCCTCAAGGAGGCCTTTTTTCAGTAAATCTAGTGCAATAACTTGTGGAGTTAGGGTTTCTCTAAGAATTTCTCGATTTAGGGTTTTTCTGACAAAACCAGTAGAATCTATTTCTTTGATGGTATTTTTAGCAGGCATAGCTAAAGCTGCAGCTTTATGAATGAGCGCTTGTTCGATCACTTCTTTTAGATCTTCTAATTGCAGAAAAGGACGAGCAGCATCATGAATACAGACAAAAGAACCTTTTGTTACTTGTGCTAAGCCGCTGGATACAGAATCTTGTCTTCTAACTCCTGGATTAGCAAAACCAATTTTCAAGTTAGTTCTAGAGGTAAATAAATGCCGATAAAAGTCCTCACAAACTATGATGATTTCTGTAATAAGACCGGACTTTGCTAAAAGTTCAAAGCTGTGTAAGACCAGTGGTTTCAAACCCAGAGGTAAAAATTGTTTGGGTATAGTACTTTTAAAACGAGTGCCTTTTCCACCGGCAAGTAAAATAGCTGAAATAAGAGGTGTGGGAAACATATTTTTGAAATTAAGTCCAAAAAAGTGCACTTTTTTAAATACATGCACTTTTTTGAGCTTATTTTTTAATTAACTTTTAAGATGTTTGCTTACAATTTTTGTCATTTCAAACATATTAATGGATTTCTTACCGCCAAAAACTTTGGCAAGTTTTTCATCTGGATTAATATTGCGTCTGTTTTTGGTGTCTTGACATTTGTGTTTTTTAATATATTCCCACAATTTTTTTGTCACTTCTGTCCGAGGCATCGGACCTTTGCCAATAACTGCAGCTAATTCATCACTAATCTGCAGCGCTTGCATAAATTTAGATTCTTTCTTTTTTGCCATTTACTTCTCCTTATGGAAATGACTGTAATTACCCACAGTTGCTTTTTAGGAAAAAACTGCGTTTAATTTTCCTATCCTAATTAACCTTATGAAAACCACATCGTATCACGATTTTTCTATAAACCCCTTATGGAAAAACCAAAGAACGAGAACTTTGGATAGCTAATTCGAGGATTTCCTATTCTCCCCTCGAAGGACATGTTGTATCTCTAGAGGGAATTTATAGTCAAAAAAAATCGTTTTATAAAAACTTCACAAGGATAAGATTCTCGTTTCTTTTTTTTCAACTAATTGTGGATAAATGAGTTGAAATTTTCTCTATAAATTCATTTTTATTCTTAAAAGATCGCTTGCAATTTAGAGCCAGATCGTGGCAATTTGGTCTTATTCCTTAATTTACGGCTGATTTTGTATAACAATGATAGCAGATCAGGAGATTTTTTGTGTTCTAGCAAGTAAGCTTAGCTCTTGTAAAAACGATCAAGAGCGTTTGAGTTTATTAGAAAAGCCTATTCCAGAAACAATCGATCTACCACTGACTGTAAAAGATCAGCTAATCTTGAAATCTATTCTAGTTATTAACCAGGATCATCTTTTTTACCCATTCGACAAAAATCATATACAAAATATTTTAGAAGATCTCTATCCGGTTGAATCTTTTTATCAATCTATTGGGGGAATAGTTGGTTATCACGCCATGATGTTATCACTGCTTTCAAATAATACGCTATCCCATGAATATAAGAGCTATGAGCAACCAGAAGATGTAAATATAGCGCAAGAAGACTCTTTAACTTGTAAGTATATCTTAGAAGGGCTTTATGCTCTTCCCTTTTTAGCAGAAATTTACCCTGTAGGGGGAGCAGCTGACCGATTGCAGCTGATGGACACAGTAACTCATTCTTCTCTTCCTGCTGCAAAATTAGAATTTTGCGGTAGGAGCTTATTAGAAGGATTAATTCGCGATCTTCAAGCAAAAGAGTATCTCTATTTTAAACTATTTGACAAACAGCTTATCACACCTATTGCTATGATGACCTCTGAAGAAAAAAATAATCATCTTCACATTTTATCCATCTGCGAACAAAATAAATGGTTTGGTCGTTCTAAAGATTTTTTTCGTTTTTTTCAACAACCACTTGTGCCTGCATTAAATGGCAAGGGGAAGTGGCTACAAGCACAAAATAGTCGTATTTTAAGAAAGCCAGGTGGCCATGGAATGCTATGGAAAACAGCGATTGAACAAAAGATTTTTGCTTGGCTTGCCTCTCAAGGGTATACCAAGATTTTAATTCGACAGATTAATAATCCAGTAGCTTCTGTTGATTATGGGCTGCTTGCATTTTGTGGAATTGGTTATCAGAAAAATAAACAGTTTGGCTTTGCCTCTTGTTTGCGTTTATTAGAAGCCGCAGAGGGGATTAATGTGCTCTGTGTAAATGAAAAAAAACAATATTGCATAACAAATATTGAATATTGTGATCTTGAAAGATATCAAATGAAAGACCTTCCTTTGGAAAAGGGAAGTTCTTATTCACGTTTTTTTTCCAATACAAATATTTTATTTGCTGATTTAAAAGCCATTGAAGAAGTCACTAAGAAATGTCCCATTCCGGGGATGCTTGTGAATCAGAAAAAAACCTGTTTTATCAATAAGGAAGGGTATCTCGAAGAGTGTGAAATTGCCAGGCTAGAGTCGATGATGCAAAATATCGCTGAGTGCTTTTCTGCTAGTCAAATAGATAAGTTAGGTTCTTTTTTGAGCTATAACTTAAGACATAAAACCATCTCCACAATAAAAAAAAAATCTACAAAAACAAGTTCTTTATTAGAGACACCAGAAGGCTGTTTTTACGATATCTTGTATAATGGATACGATCTATTAAAAAATCGATGTGATTTTTCTCTACCTGCATTTTCTTCTCATCAAGAATACATTGCTAAGGGTCCTTCTATCTTGTTTCAATACCATCCCGCCCTAGGTCCTCTATATACGATTATTGCTCAAAAAATCCAATCTGGACACATAACGTGGGGAAGTGAGCTGCGTTTAGAAATAGCTGAAGTGCAATTAGAAAATCTCTATTTAGATGGGGTACTCCACATTATTGCTGAGCATGTAATAGGACATTATGTAGAAGATCGCCTAGTTTATTCCCAACAGCTTGGCAGGTGTCGTTTAAGTAATGTCCGAATAAAAAACCAAGGGATTGATCGCACCTCTTCTAATATCTATTGGAAAGATCAGATCTCTTATCATCAAAAATGCACAATCATCCTAAAAGGTAATTCTTATTTTATCGCCGAAAATGTCGAGTTGACAGAAGAGATGCAAATCGAAGTAGAAGATGGGGTTTGTCTACAAGCTTTTCAAGAAAAAGGCCAAGTGATCTTTCAGAAAAGGCCCCTCATCCCTTCTGAAGGCATATGGGATTATAAGATAGAAGAAGATACAATTGCTCTGCAAGAAACAGGCGCTTTTAGCGAAAGCTTATAAGACAAAAAAAGGCTAGAGACGCAATATCTCTAGCCTTCTGAAATTTAAAGATTTATGATATCTTAAAAGATCTTTCTATTAAGTAATAAGACTTAAGCACTCTGTTTTTAATATAGCTACATCTTTATTGTTAATATCTATATTTTTTATAGCAGCTCGTATTCCTTCTAGCTTCCTTTCTAGTCCCTGGTTATGAAAATACTTAAAAGCAATAGAACCAACAGTTCCGACAATAGCTCCACCGCTTATACAAGCAAAACTCTTTGGATATGCTTGTACTGTATTAGAAACCGCAGTAGGAATAAATCTTCCGGCAACTTGACCCACTTTTCTTGCTAGAGAGGAACATGCAGAAGAGCCCCAACCATAAAAATTTGATACTGCACTTGCAGTAGCAGTATAGGCAGTACTTAAGAAACCTGGTATTTTCATCTTTAATCTCCTTAATATTTAATGAGCATAATTAAAATAATTAGTTTATAACATTTTTCTTGCAATTCATAAATTAGTTATAAGACATCTTAAGAATATAAATCTATCTTAAATTCGACATGTCATCATCATACACATAGAAAAAAAATCCTATTTGTTTAGAAAAGAAGAGTGGTTTTTATCCACTCTTCTCTTGTAAAAAGTTTAAGATCCAAATGGATTAGAACTAGGAGAAAGATGGGTTTTGTAATCATTGGTTCTTGTTATCAATTCTGTAATTCTTCGGCTAAGAGCTGGCAAACTCTTGATATTTGTTTCTAGCAGGGTGATTTTTTCTTCGAGTAGAGCATTTCCATGAGGTTTTGATTCAGTTAGTTTTTTCAAGTCTTTTTGAATTTGATCATATTCGGTTGCAATTTGAAGCTGCTCATTGTTTATAGAATCAGTTATAGCTTTTTGAACTGTGGAAATATCTTGAATGTTTTTTCCTATAACAAGAAATTGTTGTTCTAATTTTTTTGATTCATCAGAAAATTGCGTAGAAAGAGCGTTAATTGTTCGTTGAAGAATTTTTTCTTTAGACTCTTTCTTCAATGACTTTAGATAAGTTGCTAGAGTTTTTCCTTTATAATAAACCAAAAGGGTAATAGTTGTTCCTGCGAGTATAGATAAAGTTTTTTTTGGATGGGTTTTGATTGTTTGATAAAAAAGATGGGTAATTTTAGTTAATTGAGAATACAACGTTTTTCCAAATATGGAAACCTGTCTGCCTAGCCATTGTATTTTGGAAAGGATAGCAGCTGTTTTTGTATGAGCTTCTATAGGGGGATTGTTGATTGGTTGTGTTGACATAAATCTCCTGAAATTTTTAAAAATTGTAAAAAGGAATAAAAAAATTATTTTTTAATATAAATTTTATAAATATTTTTTATATTTTTGTAAATTTTTAAATTTAAAAAAATTAAATGAGTCACTTTTTTGAAAAAATGCGCTGGGATCGAATTACGTTATTATGGCATCTTTAAGGATCAAACTTGAGATTGGATGGTTTTATGCAGGAATCTATACAAAATATGATTAAAGGAATTCAAAATCGTTTAGCACATATGTGGAGGTATCTTTGACTTAAGTGAAAAGGAAAAGAAAATACTTCTTCTAGAAAAAAAAATGGGGGATCCAAATTTTTGGGATGATCAGAACCTAGCTCAAAAGATTATTTCTGAGATTAATGATTTAAAAGCCTGGACAGTTCCTGTCTGTCAAGTAAAACAGCGTTTCAAAAATGTGTATGAGCTAATTAATGAGGTGGATCTAGAGGCCGAACCAGAATTTTTTCATGAGCTGGAGCAAGAGCTTAAAGAAGTTGATAGACAACTCGCTGATTTAGAAATTCGTAAAATGCTATCTGGAGAACTAGATAAAAAAAATTGTTTTTTAACAATTAATGCCGGCGCAGGAGGAACAGAATCTTGCGACTGGGTAAGCATGCTCTCTCGAATGTATCAACGCTGGGCGAATAAAAGAGGTTGGAAAACGGAGATTTTCGATTTTGTAGATGGGGATGTTGCTGGATTAAAAAGCATTACTATTCGATTAATCGGTTCATTTGCCTATGGTTATGCTAAAGCAGAACGCGGTGTTCATCGATTAGTGCGTATCTCTCCTTTTGATAGTAATGCACGTCGTCATACTAGCTTTGCTTCTGTCGATATTACTCCTGAGATTGATGAAAAAATTGAAGTGGAGATTAAGGAGGATCAATTACAGATAGAGACTTATCGCGCTTCAGGAGCAGGGGGACAACATGTAAATAAAACCGATTCCGCTGTGCGTATGCGATATGCAGGAATTACAGTGAGTTGTCAAAAAGAGAGAAGCCAAGTACAAAACCGCGAAACGTGTTTGAAGATGCTTAAGGCTAAATTATATGAAAAAGAATATTTAGAAAGAAAAGCAAAATTAGAACAGATTTCAGGAGAAAAGAAAGAAATTGGTTTTGGAAGCCAAATTCGTAATTACATATTTCAACCTTATACTCTGGTGAAAGATACTCGAACAAAGTATGAAGTGGGCAATGTGCAAGCTGTACTCGATGGAGAGATAGATGGCTTTATTAATGCATATCTTCAAGAATTTGGTTAATCAATGGAAGAAATAGAAGAATTAGATATTAGATATACTCATATTACCGATGAGACCTATTTACGCAGTTGGCTCCTAAACCCTAAATTACAGCATTTTCTTCCTGTTAGCAATGAGCAGGAAGTAAATAACACAGTGCAGTGTTGGTTAGGATTTTGTCGTTATAGCGCAAGCCTTACCGCCACACTTAATGGGACACCTTGTGGCATAGCTACTTTGTTTTTAATGCCTTATCAAAAGGTTTCTCATCATTGCTTATTTAAAATTATTGTAGATCCCATTTATCAACAAAAAGGAGTAGGTAATAGTTTATTAAAAAACGTTATACATTTAGCAAAAGTATATTTTAAGCTAGAAGAGATTTATACAGAAGTAGTAGAAGATAATCCTTTAATTCATCTACTTCATAAGTACGATTTTTATCAATTTGCTAAGCAAGAAGACTACATCAAAGAAAACGATCGGTATTATGCACGCCTTCTACTTGGGATTTCACTGATATGAATAGGCAAAAAACTCCTCTTTCTCATTTGGGTTTTCGTTTAACAGATCGCTCAGATGCTCCTTATTTAACCAAATGGCTTTCTGATCCTGAGGTTTTGCACTGGTTCCCCATGCTTACACAGCCAGAGGTGGCGGATGCTATCAGGATTTGGATTGGTTATTCTCGCTTTGGCTCAGGGATAACAGTAGAGCATAATAACGTGCCTTGCGCAATGGCAACGCTTTATATACAAGCTTATGAAAAACTCAAACACACCTGTCTTTTTTCCATTATTGTGCAAAAAGATCAAAGAGGGTATGGCATAGGCGGCTTGTTAATGGAAAAATTAATGGAGTTAGCGCAAGAGAAATTTAACATTAGCATTTTACACTTAGAGGTCTACGAAGGCAACCCCGCTCGCAAAATGTATGCCAAACTGGGATTTACAGAATTTGGACGTCAAGAAAGATTTATCAAGGAAAAAAATACATATCTCGCTAAAATTTTTATGCAGAAAAGATTGATTTAAAGAGGGAAATCATGGCAGGTCATAGCAAGTGGGCAAATATAAAACATCGTAAAGGTAAAGCAGATGCTATTAAAGGAAAGCTTTTTTCTCGTTTAACCAAAGAGATCATTAGCGCTGTAAAACAGGGTGGGGCTGATCCTAAAGCAAATACCAAGCTACGAATGGTTTTACACAAAGCACGCAGCGCAAACCTGCCTAATGAGAATATTGAGCGCAACATTAAGAAAGCTACAAGCGCTGCCCAAGCAGACTATAGCGAAATATCCTATGAACTATATGGGTATGCGGGTGTTGGCATTATTGTAGAAATTATGACAGATAATAAAAATCGGAGTGCTTCTGAAATGAGAATTGCCACCAACAAAAAAGGAGGCAGTATCGCAAACCCAGGCTCTGTGGCTTTTAACTTTGAGCGTAAAGGAATTATTCAAGGAAAAAAAAATGCCAGCGAAGAAGAGCTCTTTAACCTTATAACAGAAGCAGGAGCAGAAGATTTTGATCTAGAAGAAGGTTTTTGTGTGATTACAACAGCCCCCGATCAATTATTTCAAGTAAAAGAAACCTTGGAAGGGCAAGGGTTTATTTGCGAAGAAGCACAGCTTCAAATGATCCCTAAAACATATATAGAATGCGATGCTCAAAACCAAAGACTAAACCTTGATCTGATCGAGTATCTAGAAGCAATAGATGATGTAGACGCTGTTTATCACAATATGAAGTTATCCTAGAAGTCAATTGTGATAGTAGCGGTTAAACCATGAAGCTTTAAGTCATACATAGTGGTATTTCTAGGGGCAACAAAAAATGTGTTATAATCCCACCAGAACTGCATTTCATAACCAGCTGAAATCCCTAAGTAGTATTTTTTGCAGAAGCAAGAACCCCAATCTAATCCTATGAAGCATTCTACTAGAGGCTTTAGGGTGCGGTAATGAGCATGTTTACTACCACCCCCAAGGGTGCCATCTAAACGGTTTTCAGTGGTATTATTGTGAACTTTAATATTATTCCAAAGAATTGCTCCAGCAATATTGGCTAGGATAGCAAAATTAGAACATCCTAAATCCCATCTACCTTGCATCCCGAACCTAAGCCCTATGCCTTGATTTCTATCTTTTAAAGATACATTGGCTGAGTTAAAGGCTAAGCTATTGATTCCAGTATAAGAAGTATTCAATCTAGATGTTACCCAGGCTCCTTTTAATCCTGCATAAGGACGGATTGCTAGATTACGTCCAAGGAATAGACGTCTACCTAATTCTAAATCAACAGTATCGAAATGTAAGTTCCAACGCGAATTAACAGAATTAGATCCTAATATACCAGATCCTTCAAAGGGAGCTAATAAAGAAGCATTTAAGGTTTGACTTGTAGAGCTCCAAGAAGAATGAGGTTGAGTATGTAGACGAGTCCAATTAGCAAAAATATCCCAGTAGTCATAAGACAGGTTATAGCCGAGTCCTAGTTTAAAGCCGCTTTCGTATTTATAATCAATTTGTTTAATTGTCTCTTTAGTTTGATTGGTAGATATTTGTTGTATGTTAGAGGTTACGCTCAAATCTTCAATGGAACTACGCCAATACAAGTAAGCTGCCTCTAGGTAAGGTCCAGTTGTTTCTATGCAACCTCTTGCAGAAGGAGTAACATCTATACAAGGATCAAAGCTTTTTATCCTTTTTTCATCACAGCAATCAGGTTCACAAAAGTCAGTATATACAGGCTCTTTATAGGAGGAAAATTTTTTTCTAAAACTATTTGGTTCCGAACAGAGAAAGACATCTTTGGAATCTTTTCTGTTAAATAGAGATAGACCTTTATTATCCCATCCATTGAATAAATCTGAGACAGAAAAGCTAGATTCATGTGTTTTGCACCCTAAAAGATAGACTAAAGCAACTATGCTTAGTCCTAAACCGAATATTGAATTAGTATGATGTTTCATAATTCTCTCAAATGTTTAAACTTAATTTTACAAGTAGAATAAATAAATTATTTTGTAAATACTTTTATTAAAATTATGAATTTAATTTTTTTGAGATTATATTATTTAATAGTTTAACTAGCTTATTTTTAGAATTTTATTGAATATAAATTGATGGGATTTAATAAATTTAATTATTTTAAAACTTTTTTATGAGGAAAATACTTTTTAAATAAAATAGGCAAAAGAGCAAGAAGAGCTAGAACAAGTAGGCTTAATTTAACTTGTGTATTAAAAATGGCAGCAAAAGAAAAGTCGGTTTCATTTCTGAAAAAGACAGAAAGACCATCCCCTGCCTCTGCAAGAACAATGATTAAGGGCAAAACCCCAACACAGGTTGTCCAAATAAATGTGTGGATATTTACTCGAAAAACAGCAGAAAGCAGGTTAATCAGCCAAAAAGGTAAGATATGACTGAAACGTAAGAAAAGCAGGTAGCTGATTTCATAGCGATAAAAAGACTCTCTTAAATGGATGAAATAGGCTTTTTTTCTGTGGGAGAGAAATTGAAAAAATGCAGTACGCATAATAAAAAAAAATATAACGGCCCCTAATGTTTCAGAAAAACAAGTATAAGCAACTGCCAATGGCAAGGGGAATAAGAATCCAGCAATCAATGTCAGTAGGGTAGAAGCTGGAATAATCAGTATTACTGAGATTGTATGAATCAAAATGAAACAAAGCCCAGATAAAATAGGGTATTCCTGTACATATTGCTCCCAAATGACATGCTGGGATTTGATAAGACTAAAGTCCAATACCTTGTATTTTCCTGATAAGAAAAAGTACAAGATAAAGGACAAGATGAGTAAAATAGGTAAAAAAGGTAGCCATTTTCTAATCACTAAAAAACCTTTAATTAACAGATGTAAGTTGGCCTAGAGCTTGTACATCCTCTTTAGAAGTAAGCTCATAGCGAAAGTTTTTATCGTCTGCCATAACTCCTTCTACTAAAATAGCCAATCTACGAGAGTTCTTTCGAGAAATCAATTCTTGAGCAGCTAGGCAAAAATTATCATAGGATAGAGCTTTTAGGCTATCTATTTGCTTATTTATCCACTCAAAGTCTTGATAATAAAAAGCTAATTTAGTGGTTTCTATTGCTTTATTAAACATGTTTTCTGGTCTCATAGCAAGAGAGGTAATTAAGCTGGTGCGGATCTTTTCAAAGCGTTCTAAAGAAATTTCTAAAGGTAAATTTTTGCCAAAATCTTCTAAAAACAATTCAAAGCGCGCTAATAAATCGGTGGGGGTATGTGTACTAGATTGCACTGCAAAATACTGCAGAAGCTGCTTTTCTTTTTCATCATCCCAGGCCTTAGCTATATAAGCTGTTTGCTGTTTAGTGCGCAATGTTTCATAAAAAGCGCTTTCTAGAGCTTGGCTTAAGGTTTGTTGAATAGCCCATGATTCAAAACTAAATGGTCCTTCTTGTAAAAGCAGAAAGGCAGCTGCTCCTTGTCGATTTGTCTCAAAAGCAAGCTTATAAGGCCCATGTAGATCGGATAAAAGAAGAACTTTAGCTTTAGCTTGCCTCTGAAGAGAATAGGGCTTTGCAGTCAAAATTGTTTGGATTTCTTTAGAGAGCTCTGTTGCTAGCTCTTGATTGAGATTTCCATATAAAAGAGCTTGCATATAAAGGCATTGGCTAAATTTCTCTGAGAAATCACACAAATCTTTTAAACACGTTTTTTGTAAAGCTAGTAATTTTTGCTGGCTAGTGGGTTGATCAAAAACAACCCCACTCATTTGCTCTACAGCTTGCCATAAAGGAAGATCTTTAGAAACATTTTCATAATGAGCAGCTAAAGAGCTAGCATAAATCTGAAATTTTTCTTGCGAGCAAATAACTCGCTTAGATGCTTGAAAGATTTTCTTAGTAAATAAAGACATTTTTTCACTAAGCCCTCGAATGTAGAAAATAGCCTCTAAAGGCTTTAGTTTTAGATCTATTTGAATTCCCGCATCTTTAGCAAAGGATAAATCATCAGCAAGCAGATCTTGGAGGGCATAAGACCATAAATCAGCTAATACTTGAGCTTTTGGAGTTTGGTCCAAAAGAGGCGATTTGAGCTGAAATATAAATACGGTTTCTGGAGTGCGGTAATAACTATCTGCCAAAAAGTATACTTCAGAACCCTCATCTTGATGAATCAAAGTTGGCATTTCTTGCAAAGTTGTGTTTTGTAGAGCTAATTGGTTAGGTATATAAGGATTTTGCCCTGGTAGGTTAATCTCAGGATGAACACTAGGTTTCTGCCAGGCTTGTAGTTGCTTTTGGTCAACCGGAATGATTGCGTACTCTGCTTGCATCCACTTTTCTTTTTGATCAGTGATAACTCCTACCTTGCTTGGATCTGCAATAACGAAGTAGACGCACTCAGCGGGCTTTAGTGTATTTAAAAAGCGATGAATTCTTTGAGGGGCAAAAGCAGTCGAGATCTTCGTTTTAATCGGATAGGAGCTAAGATCCTCATAAAGCATATCAGAAGCTGCTTTAGAAACCATTTCAAAGGCATCTTCTCTGGATTGATATTGATAATCTATAGTTGCCATAGTTTTAAATTCTTGAAATAGATAGTCAGGTAATTTTTCTACCCGTAAGCGCTCGAGTGCTGAAAATATATAAGATATAGCGTTATCGATTTGTAAAAGACCAGAATCGGTTAAACAGACATCAATGCAAAAAAGCAGGCTATCTTTACTGAAACGATCACAGCTAACATGGAAGTTTTCCGCGATATTTTCCTTTTTTAATTTAGCAAATAAGCTCCCCTTTACCTCTTTATTGAGAATATGAGCGATAAATTCGGGGGCTTTTTCTTCTAGATTAGCAGCGAATTCTTTTGGGACCTCCCAGCATAAAGAAAGAGTTTTTAGGTCTTTAACCGGTTTAATAAAAATCATGCTCCCTTTTTGCTGATCGGAGAGTAAAAAATTTTGAAGATTTTTTTTCTGATGAGGTGCATTAGTAACGGGCGAAAATTTCGTAACTGCTAAATCTCTCATTTCAGCAATGCTTAAAGAAGAGATCATGACTAAATGCATACAATTTGCATTATAATGGTTTGAGTACCAATTTTTTAAATCAGATTGGGGAATTTTACAAAGAGTGTCCTTGTTGCCTGTAGAGAATTTGCAATTTGGATGATCTGGATTTCCTGTTTCTTTTAAAATCATATACTGACGCCATCCATCGTGCTCTATATTTTTAGCATGTTCATTATCAACGGCATTGAGTTCTCTTTGTATACAGCTTGTAGAGAATAAAGGATCGATAAAAAAATGAGAAAGACGATCAATGGCTTGCGCATAAGCATCGTTATGAATGGAAAACAGATAAACCGTTCGATCTGGAGCCGTATAGGCATTCAACTTGCCTCCATGATCTTTAATAAATTGCATATACTCAGATTCATCTGGATAGGCTTCTGTCCCCATAAATAACATGTGTTCCAAAAAATGAGCTATTCCTGGGTGATCATCATTCCAAGAGCCAGCGCCTACACAAATACCTGCACTAGATTGAGGGGTGTCTTTATCGGAAATAAGAAGAATTTCCAATCCATTTTCTAGAATGATTTTTTCTGTTTCTCTTTCAGCAAGAGACGGAGTAAGAATAGGGAGTATGCATTGATCCTGAATGATTGTATAGGAAAGAGCGGATTGGTCTACTGCACATAAAGGAATACTCAAGCAAATTAAAGGTAAAAAATACTTCATGATCAACCCCTTATCTTAAAAATGTTATGCTCGCATTCTGATTTAAAATCCTTTTTTTGTCGAGGAAACGTCAGAAAAAGAGCGTTCTTACTTGTTCTTTTTAAATTTTTATCTTTGCAATAAGGTTGTCATTAATTTAAAGAATCTACTACCATTGATCTGCTTTGCTAAAATCTAAGATTAAAAGGAGTCTATTATGCCTTTAGAGAATAACTTAAATCATCCTACAGCAAGATATCAGAGAACCCCTTCAGAAGTCATGAATATTCCGGTGGGTAGTTCTATAAACCAAATGCCAGAGGACCAAATGGCAGCTCTTGCCAGTAACATAGCTAATGCTACTATCTCTGAAGCTGCACGTTCTCAAAGCCCATCAGTAGTTGAACAAAACTTTCAAGATTTAAAAGAAAAACTATTCTTTCTAAGAAGAAAGATTAGTTTTAAAGTAGATAACCAAGAGCTAAAGCTTTGTATCAAAGCTCCAGAAGTAAGCAGGAATAGAGGAGAAGATTTACCTGTTTTTTTTAGAGAGGATATAGAGGATACTATTAGCTTATCAGCCCCTCTTCCAGCTACATTGCAAAAACACAAGGGATGCACTACTATTTTAAGCCTTCTTAGAAAAGAATTTCCATTGCTGACTAAGTCTGTTTTTTGGGAAGAAACAGAAATACCGAGATTTGTTTTTTCCTCTTCTATTCCTTTAAACCATGAAGATAAGGGAAAATTCTTTCCCCAAATAGAATCAGAAGGACAGATTGCCTATATAGCGTGGGACTCTTCCGGTTCTAAAATAGCAAAAGGGTTTAAAGAAAAAATAGGTGATATTTTACTTAAAGGTAAAGAGGCTTTTTGCGGAGTTGTTCTATCCCAAACCAATTTAAAAGGGATAGAAAAAGGATCTGGAGTGTCTGCTCATTTTATGACTTCAAAGATTACAGTAATAGGTATTCTCGTTACTAAGTCACCAACCTACACACGATCATGGTGGTTAGATGGTAGTAGAATTGCTTGCGATGGTCCTGAATTGCCCAGTAGAGTTGTTTGTGATGGTTTACCTTCAGAAGGCGATTCAATCTCTAGGGGCCCTTCAGGGAATGAGATGACTACTTTTGGAATGATGGGAGTTCAAGGGACTAGTGTTTCTCATGCTAAAGAAGATTTGCCGGATAGACTCAAAAGTGATGAAGAAAAACTGACCCCATTTTGCTTAGAAATTGTTCCTCAATTTTCTTCAAAACAAAACCCAGTTCAGAAAGATGATCTTGTAATGGCAATAGATATGCAATTTCAAGCAAAAGCATTTACTGATCTTGAATTAGATAAAGCCATCATACATCTTACGGACTAAATTACAGATGAACTCTGCACGCTCTTTGCGGCGTGCATGTTTATCGGATGATTTTTTTAAAGCGTAGTTTTCCATGTCAATTTCAGGACCAAACGCTATTTGGATAGGTCCATAGCCCACCGTTCGCGATTCTCCTAGTTCTACTTGGATGGCTTTAGGAGGGGGCAGGATAGCGTAAGTTTTTAAAGCTAGAGGATAAAAATGTGTAGGGTGTAAAGAGCGTTTAGCCATGAGATAAAACATTTCAATGCTAGGGGGATCAAAATCTGCTACTTCAATAACTCCTTCGTTATTGCTTCTATCTCGACCACCGCTAGGAGCTACATAGATAATAGTACCTCCTTTTTTTAAGAGGCAACTCATAGTATCCATGGTTTTTTTATTGTGGAGTTGCTTTTTCATTTTCAGTTCGGGAGGATTGTCAATATAGCGCTTTGAATAGATACACAATAAATTACAGCCTAGACTTAAGGGAACCGCTAATGGGTCGCTAATTACACGATCTCCAGCAACAAAAATGAGATCCTCTGCAATTTTTGGAAATTTTTTCTCTAATAAAATATTAATCATTTGAGGATCTCCCTCAGATTGATGATTAGCAAAAAGAACAATATTACCTTTGTTCTTTAAGTGAGAATTCATTTCTTCTAAGTAGAGCTCTCCTTTTAAAGAGGAAGAGGGGATATCAATCAGAGGTCTTACAAAATCAAGGGCGAATTTGTGATAATCAAAATCTTTACGCAATCTTTGATGGTAATGAGAAAAAGCAAAAGGAGAAGTGCATTGTAGAATAACAAGTTCTAGAAAGGTAAGAAAAATCTGCTCTGTTTTTTCGCTTGCCTGTAGAGTTGCCGCTTTGTATTCGATATAAAATCCATGCAAAATTGTAGCGGATTTCTTAGGAATAAGATTCTGGTTAATAGCAAGCTGCAGCTGCTCTAAAAATGCATTAGATTTCGAGTTTTTTTCCATTGATTGTTGAATAAAATTGAAATTCATTTAAATGTAGGTTGTCATTACTTTCAAAAGAGAGTTGTGCATGCCAGCCTTCTACTAGTTTCATCAGATTTTTCTTATCGTGTTGATTCAAATAGGCTTCTAATTCTGGATGAGTAACTAATTTGAGGCCAAAGTGCTGTTGTTGGCAAATCAGCTTTTTAAGCGCCCGTTTAATTTCAATGGAAACGCTTTCATGATTTTTTATCATTCCGCTTCCGTGACAATAAGGACAGCTTATAAACATGGTTTGAGTAAGGGACTCTCGGCTGCGCTGCCTGGTCATTTCGACTAAACCAAACTCGCTCATACCTGAAATTGTACACTTGGCCGAATCATCTTTCATTGCCTCTTTTAAGCGCTCTAAGACCCGGCGTTGATTTTTACGGGAGCGCATATCGATGAAATCACAAATGATTAAGCCTCCGATATTGCGCAAACGAAGTTGACGAGCGATTTCTTCTGCAGCTTCCATATTAATATGCACCAATGCTTCTTCTACATCAGATGCTGAACTTTGAGAACGTCCTGAGTTTACATCAATTGTGAACATTGCCTCTGTTCGATCAAAGAATAAATAGCCACCGCTTGGGAGCCAAATTTTACGTCGCAGAGCCCTTTCAATTTCTCTTTCTGCTCCAAATCTTTCAAACATGGGCACTTTATCTCTGTACAACTCAATTTTTAAATGGTGCTCTGATGCATATTTTGTATACATGCGTTTACATCTTTGATAAACAGAGTGATCATCAACCAATAAGCGCTCAAACTTCTTATCAATTGCACTTAAAATAGCGCGTTTAATTAGATCGGATTCTTCATATAGGCATGTGGGTTTATTGGCTTTATGAAATTGATCGATAATGTGTTGCCATGTTTTAAGAAGCTCGCTTGCTTCATTAATAAGCATTTCAGCAGAAGCATTCATGCTTGCTGTTCGGCAAATAAGACCCATGTCTTGCGGCATTTCAAAAGCACGGATGAGTTTTTTTAAGCGATCTCTTGAAGCAGGATCTTCTATCTTACGCGACACTCCTCGATGAGGAGTGTTAGGCAGCAAAACAAGATACCTACCCGGAATAGATATGTTAGAAGTTAACCGCGCTCCTTTAGTGCCTATTGGCTCTTTTACTACCTGTACGAGCACAGATTGCTCTGGCTTTAAGAGCTTAGAAATATCGGTCTCTTTGCGTTGCTTGGTCTGCTTTGAGGAGATCTGATGATTCCATTCAAAATCCATATCAAATATTTCTTGGAATTTCTGCGTATTTTCCAAAATATCAGAAATATGGATAAACCCATTTTCCCCTTCATTAATATCAATGAAAGCAGATTGGATGTTGTGTAAAATATTTGTTACGCGTCCGCGGTAAATATTACCGGCTATTTGTCGATTTTTCTTTCTTTCTACAATCAAATCATAAAGAGTTCCGTGTTTAAGCACAGCGTAGCGAACTTCTTTTGACTCGATATTTAATAAAATTTCTTGCATCGGGTCCTTTAAGCGAACAGATTTTAGTGAGTATATGACTTAAAAGAAGTAATCCTATAAGATTTTATGTTCTTTTTCCAGAAAAAAGCAATGATTGCAACTGTTCTTTAACCTTATCAATAAAATTATATTTAATTAACTGACAAGCATTATTAATACTGCTTAGGATGCTCGAAGAAGAGCCTTCTCCATGACACTTAATTACAATTTTATCAATTCCTGCAAGAAGAGCTCCTGGATACTTAGAATAATCGAGTTTTTGACGTAATTCGTGAAGGGCTCTTTGTAATGGCAAAGAATGCGTTTCTTTGTCAATATCACCAATCATTTTTAGAATATTAAAAGCAATTCCTTCAGAGGTTTTTAAAAAAATATTACCGGTAAACCCATCAGTGATTAATATATCCAATTCCGTTTGAAATACGTTTCTAGCTTCTACGTTCCCTATAAATATAAAATCATTTTTATCAGATAAATGCTGCAGCGTTTGATAGGCGTCTCTTAGCTCAGGAGTGCCTTTTTTTGCTTCTGAGCCAATATTTAAAAGTGCCAATTTAGGGCAAGAAATACCTCGACTTTTTTGATAGGCAATTCCCATGGCCGCGAAATGCACAAGATGGGTTGCTTTGTAAGAAATACTAGCTCCTACATCGAGTAGAGCAATCTCCGATTGATGTCCAGGGAACAGGGTTAGTAAAGCAGGTCTTTTTAAGCCAGATAGTGAGGATAGATATATCTTTGCACAGCTCATTAAAGCACCTGTATTTCCTGCTGAAATAAAGGCATGCAAATGCCCTTCTTTTAACATGCGAATTCCCACACATAAAGAAGAATTAGGTTTGCGTTTAATGGCAACTAGGGGCAGCTCATGCATATAAATGGCTTCCTGTACAGGGAAGAAAGAAATGGAAGCGGAAGGGGAAGAAATACCTTCAAACACTTCTGAAGTGCCAAACAAAGTCAAATAAATGGGATCGTCAAATGAGCTATATTGCAAGAGAATGATTTCAAGCAACTCTCTTGCAGGGGCATCGCTTCCCATTAAGTCAATGCCAATAGATAGAGATGACTTAATCTTTCCTCTCACTGACTACCAAACGTCCTGCATAAAATCCACAATGAGAGCAAATACGATGAGACAAGCAGCTCTGAGCGCAATTAGTGCAACTATTTACGTTTTTTGGTTTTTTAGCGTGGTGAGCACGGCGGGAATTCTTTCGAGCATTAGAGGTGCGATTACGAGGTACAGCCATGATTGAATACTCCTTAAAAAATCATTTGGATTATTTATAACTAATTTAAGATTTTACTTAAAGTTCAATGAAAAAATTGTCTCCTGCAAAAGGAAAATAGACGTCTTTTGTTTTGCTAGGCTCATCTTTTGCAGGGGTTTTTAAATATTTTTTTAATAGGGATCTGTCTGGACAATTACCTTGATTACACTCCGAAAAAGAAGGGACTAGATTGAGAATGGTAGAGCGTACTTCATCGGTAAAGTCAAAAACAGCACCTTTAATTTCAGATAGGGCTATCGAAAAGCAGGTATTGTCTACTTTTAAAGTATTTTCTGTCATTGCATTGCAAATAGAACAGGGGATAAAAGCATTGATATTAAGTGTAAATTGTATAATTAAATGGTCGTTTGCCAAATAGGATTCGGCCTCTATCTTGAAGATTTTATCAAAGGCAAGATCCTTTTCATCAATTTCTAAAAAATCAGATGAAATGCTTTCAGAAATCTTTTCTATTTGACCTGTTTTAAGACGGTCGATGTAAATATGTAATTCTTTCATAAATTAGACCAAATTTAGTAAAAACCTGTATTTTTTTCTAGATAAAATAAGATTTTAATTACTGAGCATGAGGCAAATCTGCTTGCTCACTTCCTTTTCTGTATTTGCTGTGCCAAGTAGAGTTACTATGTGCTTACATTTTTTTTGATAACTTGAGTGATTTTCCGTTAAGTGATGCACATGGGATAAAAGAGAGGTATTAGTAAAATAAGGGCCTATGAGCTCGGGAAATAGTTCTTCATTTGCAATGATGTTTACTAAACAATAAAACGGTAGTCGGATACGCAATAGGTCTCTTGCTATCATTAAATCGAGTTTAGATAACCCATAGGTAACCACTGTAGGAACAAAGTGAAGAGCTAATTCAAGAGTTACCGTTCCTGATTTAGCGATTGCAAGATGGGTTTTTTGCATGAGTTCATAGCTATGAGTATGGGGAACAAAAGTAATCGGATGATCCCAGTTTTTTTCTTGTAGAATGAAGAGGATTTGAGAATGAAATTTAGGTTGTGCTACAGAAAGAGCAATATGCAAATGAGAATTGTTTGCACAAAGATGCCTACAGGTATCAAGGTAAATAGGTAAATTACGCTCGATCTCTTTAGATCTACTTCCGGGAAATAGCGCAATAATTTGTTTATCTTTTGGCAAATCAAGATCTTGGTATTTATAAGATTGAATACGAGAATTAAGTGGATGACCAACATATTGCGTAGGAAGCTTTCGAAAAATTTGTGATTCAAAGGGCAAAATAGTAAATAAATGATCTAAATGCTTTTCCATAAAAGCAACCCGATGTTTTCCCCATGCCCACACCGAAGGGCAGATAAAATGCACAATTTGTCCTTTAAAGCCCCTTTTTTTTAAGTGTCGATGTAATCGCAAACTAAAACCTGGATAATCAATGGTAAATACCATTTTTGGTTGCAATTCTAAAATAGCGTTTGCTACCTTGTAAAATATACGTAGTAGTTTAGGAAATGTACAAAATACGTCGATAAATCCCATAACTTGTAACTCTTCCATGGCGAGAATAGAGTTTACTCCTTGATGCCGCATGCGCGGTCCGGCAACACCAAATATTTTAAGAGTAGGTTTTTTTACTTTAAGTTCAGTTAAAAGAGATTCTGCATGTAAATCACCGCTTGGCTCTCCACAAAACATAAAAAGATCACAAAGCATTAAAAAACCTTAAGTTGCTTGGCTATCCATTTTGCCCCATGGTGGAATGTTTCTTTTGCTGTGCCGTGACCATGATGTCCAATCGAGGGTTGAATCCTCAATTCGATGGGGGGAGAAAGGAATCTTTTCTGATAAGCTGCTTCAGCAAGAGCTTCTATCAGATCAAAGCAATTGCGTGTTCCTACTCTAATATCTCTATTCCCAATATAGCAGCGGATTTTTTTAGTAGATAACAGATCAACTATACGCATAAGGTCCCAGCTAACCAGATCTGAAAAACCTGGAAGATAAGATAGTTTAGTTAAAGGAGCAAATCCCAACCAATAGGAAATTTCAGCGTTGTTTGCTGCTACGTGTGCAGCAATTAAAGCTCCTCTAGATAATCCCATTGTTGCAATCTTGCTTGGTAGGATGAGTTCTTGATTTAGCAGAAAAGCAATCGCATTTTGGATCTTTTTCAGATAGTTTCCCAAGAAATCTTCGCCTTTTTGCATAGTTGTCCATTCTGTAAGTCCTTGTGTAGCAGGCTTTCCTTCTTCATGATAGGGTAGAGTTATCGAAAAAATCCTTAAAGGAAACTGGGAAAGATAAACAGCTGGTTGGTTAAAGGGATCTAATAAGAGAGAATCTCTAGCAGATAGAGCAAAGTAAAATACAGCAGGCAGAGGGCCCAAATCAACGGATGGTCCCAAATATTCTAGTTGAATATCAGAAGCTAGGTTAAGTTGCTGAGGCTTCATCTGTTTTTATTTTCTTTTTACGGCGCCTTCGTTTATTAGATATAGGATTTGTAAGAGCTAGGTTCCATTGCTCCCATATAACTTTAAAGGCTGGTTCTAATGTACAACGAATTTCAAAAAACTGCATAGCTTGCATAAAATCTGGATCTTGAGGGATTCGAATACGTCTTGGTTTTTTAGAATCAAAAGGGGTAATGCGATATTGCGAAACCAAAATCGATTGCAAGCTTGTGCGTAATCTACGAGAAAGATTTATAAAGGGGCGAAATATTTCATCAAGCAGTTCATGCACTTCTTCATTTATTTGTCCTAAATGCAGAATGATATCTCGATTTACATAACGTGTATAGATTTTTTTTTCCAGGATAGGAAATACCAAAGCAGCTAATAGAATAGCCCGAGAGAGGTTTATGTGGTCAGATTCCATAAAATAATTATCGATTTCTTTTAGAAAAGAGAAGATCTCTTCTGCATCTTTAGAATCTAGAAAATCTCCTAACGAAGGCATTAATAAATGCATAAACCCGTGTTCTGCAAGAAGGCGAAAAAAAGGTTCTGAAGCTTTAGATTCCAACATACGCAGCAACTCCTCTAGTATACGCGCAGGAGAGCTTTTCATAATCTCCTGACGACATTCAAGCAAAGCAATATGAGAGGGATCATCAATGGTAAAACCAAATCTTGCTTGAAACTTAAGCATTCTTAGCATGCGAACAGGATCTTGACGAAAACGAATAAAAGGTTGCCCAATAGTGCGCAGAACTTGTTTTTTGATATCTTCAAAACCCCCAATGTAATCGATAATGGACTGAGAGTCTGAATCATAAAAAAGTGCATTGATTGTGAAATCACGTCTTAAAGCATCCTCTTTTGCGGTTCCCCACTTATTGTCGCGTACAATCAACTCATCGAGCTCATTATCTCCAGAGCGAAAAGTAGAAACCTCTAATATTTTTTTCCCAAATCGAATGTGAGCAAGACGAAAACGCCTTCCTACTAAAATACAATTTCTGAATATTTTTTTTATTTCTTCTGGTTGTGCAGATGTGCAGATATCGAAATCTTTAGGATTTTTATGTAGCAGCAGATCTCGAACACTTCCTCCGACTAGATAGGCTATATAACCTGCAGTGCGAAGTTTTTGCATAACATACAGCGCATCGGAGTCAACTTTTTTCATGCAAAGCTGATGTTCTTCAAAAGAATAAATGCGTTGAGACACTAAAGCCCTAAAATAAATAAATTTGCATTGAAAAACACTTTAATTCAAAGCGGTTTAAAAAGTCAAGATTGCCTTGGTTGTTAAATACTTAGGCCATACGCTTGGTTTTTTTCTATAAACAAGTTTTTCCAATAATAGAAATCAAGGATCCCTTTAGGATCTCTTCCCAATATATAATAAGCTAAAAATAGGGCTTCGATAGACGCTAATCCTCTTTGAGGATCTAAGCAATCGTCTTGTTTGCGTGGATAAGCGGTTTGAAAATGGGAAGGAAGGCTGCGGGAGATAAAACGATGGGGTTGTAGTAGGCTCTTAAAAATGGTTTGGGCGTATCTCCAAGTTGCATCTATTAAAAATAAACCGTAATTTGCATCTTTCAAGGAAAGACAAGGAGCGTCTAGAGTGAGTAAAACATAGGAAGACAAATCAGGTAAGCTCTGAGTAGGATATGTAAAAAACTTACAATCTTCTCTTGCTTCTATACCACGCAGACTGCATTTTTTTAAATTTTCTTTACGATGCCGCAAAATAATAGTAGTAGGAAATACAGACATTTCTTATAGAAAAACCAGTGGTCATTTTTAGATTTAATAGTAATTGATTTTGTTTTTTTTGTAATTATGTTTCAGATTGGATGTTTGTTTTTTGCTTTTACTAGTTTAGTCTTTGGGGATTGGGTATTTGAAGAAAATAAAGCTCTAACCCTTTCCTCTGAACGCAATCTACCCATTCTTGCTGTTTTTCTTATCGAAGAGGATTGTTGTTGGTCAGATCAGTTGAAAACAGAGCTTCTTCAAAAACCTGAATTTATTAAAGAGATTTCGCAAGAAATGGTTCTATGGCAAGTCTTTTTGAAGCAAGAAAAAGAAATACGCGGTAAGTATCAGGTGCAAGAATATCCTCTAGTTTTATTATTGGATCCTAAAGGAAGGGAATTTGCAAGATTAAACTTTATCCCTCTCGATTACAAACTCTTAAAAAAGCTCTTAAGTTCTTTAATAGATGATTTTTCAACTATATGTTCCTTTATAGACGCTGATTTTGATGAAGAAGAATGGCAAAGAATGTATCAAAAGGCATCTCGTTTATCCATTCCTCATTTTAAAGAAGAAATTTTACGAGAAGGGCTAAAAAAAGAAAAACGATGTTTTTTTCATTTAGAAAAATATGCTCAGCTTTTACAAGAAAAAGGATCTGATCATCCCCATGTTCTAAAATTTAAAAAAAAGATACTGCGAAAAGATAAAACCCATCAATTAGGTGCAAATGCACATCTTGCCTCTATAGAATTTCATGACCGAGATCGCAAAGGCAGATCTTTTGATAAAGCCATAGAACCCTTACTTGAATACCTACATAAAGCAGTTTTTGCAGAGCCTCAATATCGTTGGGAGATAGAGCTTCTGCTAGGGCAATTTCTCTACAAAAAAAACCATTTAGAAAAAGCTAGAGAGTATTTGTTATTAGCCCATCAGCATGCACCTGATTCGTTTAAGCTGCAGCTACAGGAGACTTATCAGTTAGAAGATTTAGAGAGGTAATAATTTTTCTATTTAATCTTTTTTTTTGACAAACGATATCTTAAGTTCCTCAGGGGGGCTTTGCATGGATAGCCTGTTTGCTCAATAACTCCTCTTTCCCTTTTTCATCTAATGATTCTCTTATCTTCCTAATAAATTTCCCTTTATCTGCAAACCCGGTCTTAGGGTCTGTTTGATAAAAAATGCAGGCGTCTACAAAAGACTTCACACTATACCTAAGCTTCCTTTCTTCAACTGTTTTAAAAAAGTCAAGGGAACCCACAAACTCTTTTGTTAGTTTAGGAGACAAAAGGCGTAAAAAAAGCTGGGTGACTCTATTTACAAATGGCAAACACAGTAAGGGAGTTCTTAATGCTAAGAAACAAGCTTTGGTTAAATTAATAAATTTAGCTTTGTTGCTTATAGACTTGGTAAAAATATCTTCTACATAGTTAGAAGCTAATAAGAAATTATCCTTTGCCATATGATGGCAAAGAATATTAAATTTCTTTTCATTATCTACTATAGTACTTACATTTACTATAAAACTCATATTTCTCTTATTTTTAAGGTATTGATTTAAAATATATGTATTTCTAGAGTTAGATTTTTACCTATAATTAATTTAATTTCCAATGAATTCTGAATCCTAATTATTTTTGACTAAATACCAAGAACTAATTTTAATAACTGCTTGGGGATCTCCAGTAAAAAGCGAGAAGGATTAGTAGTAAGATCTTTTCCCATTTTTTTTTCTCTGGCGAGCCATGCTTAAGCAAAGATATTCTTTAGCGCAAGTTCATGGCTACATATATCAACCTTCTTTCTTCTTCTAAAGAGATGGGGAAGATGAATTTTTAGATCGAACAAGCCATCTCAGTTTTTCTGAATTGTAAATATTTCTTGTTTTTTTAAAAACTTTCTAACATGAACTGAATATAAAGTAAGGTTATCATGAATATAAGGGAAATGAAAAATCTTGAGCAAATTCAGGGTATTTGTCATTTGGTTGCTAAGGGAGATTATGCCCATTTAAAAGAATTAAAACAAATGACAACACAACGAGGGTATTCCAAGACTATTAAAAGGTTAGCCCTGAGTTTTTATGATATGATTCTCAAACTTCATCTTCATGAGTACAAATTAGAATTAATGGTTAAGCATCTAGAAGCGATGCGTAAAGAATTAAAAATGGCTCGCAATCTTCTTAAAGAAAAAAATGTTTCATTACAAAAAAAAGTGCATTTCCTTGAAATTAATATCGACCAAATCAAAAAAAATGCGGAATTAGATCGAATTGTTCAATCAGAGTTTTTTAATAAAATTAAAAATAAAACGTTGCATAGAAGAAAACAGCAAAGAGCTAAGATTTAAATGGGTAAAATTATATCGATTCACTCGTTTCGAGGCGGAACAGGGAAATCAAATATCACAGCCAACTTAGCCTATCTACTTGCTCAGCAAGGAAAAAGAGTAGGAATTATCGACTGTGACATTCAGTCTCCTGGGATTCATATCTTATTCCAATTGAATCAAGACCAGTTGAAACACACTCTTAATGATTATCTTTGGAACCGGTGTTCAATCAAAGAATGCGCTGTTGATGTGACTGATCGATTAGGGACATCGTTAGCATTAGGGAAACTTTTCATTGTTCCATCGAGTCTCTCAGCTTCAGAAATCACAAAGATCTTACGTGAGGGATATAACATAGAATATTTGATCGAAGGGTACTACCAAATCATAAAGGAGCTTAATTTAGACTACCTTTTGATCGATAGTCATCCTGGGATTAATCAAGAAACTCTACTTGCAATCTCGATTTCTGATATTCTTTTAGTCATTCTTAGACCCGATAATCAAGATTTTCAGGGAACAGCTATTACGATCGAATTAGCTAAAAAACTGGAGGTTCCCGCGCTATTTTTAATCGTTAACAAGACGCTCCCTTCTATGAATTTATCTGCAATGGAAATAGAGATTAATAAAGCCTTTAACACACCCATTGCAGGTATTATTCCTTTTAGCGAAGAAGTTATTTTACTTGGCAGCTCAGGGCTATTTACACAACTTTACCAAGATCATCCGATTACAAACATTTTACAGAAAATTTTAAAAAAAATCGAATTGTAGAAATAATTTTACGTAGAGAATGCTATCGCCCCTGATAGATTGTTTTTAATAGATAAAGATTGAACCCAGACGTTGTTCACAAATATCCATCCATCCCCTAAACAATCCCACCGAGTCATATTGTCTTGTAATCCCAATCCTAGAGTTTTCAAACAGGCTTCTTTCCGATTCCAGATCTTCCAGAAACGGGTCAAAGCGTCTTTTTCTTTTACATAGGCTTGTTCTTTAGATGAAAAATAATCGCTAATCAATTGATCCATTCCTTCCACTGGACGAATGGTCTCAATATCGATTCCAATAGGCACTTGCCAACTAAAAGCAATAGCAATCCAATCTTCCGTATCGGAGAGATTAAAATAAAGAGAGGAGTTGAAAAAGTAGGGTTTACCCGAAGGAAGGGCTTTTATGTCCAAATTTTGCCCAATTAACTGGCTAATTAACCGATCATGAGGAAGATCGGACTTGCCTATCCAAATATGGATGACATCTTTATCTTTTGGAAGTTGTTTTGTGAAAAAGCGAATCTCCTTTTGCATTTTTTTGCGCCTAAATCATATAAAATTTCGGACTTAAGGAATCGTTTGAAAATAAAGAGAGAGTTTTGCATTTTCTTCTAGATGCTCGATTTATTTTCAAATGAATTCTTTTTGAAATAAACTGAAAATAAATAAAAACCCCTCCGGGATATGAACCGAGTATCAGCCTAATATTCATAAACGATCTAGATACGTCACTGGACAGATCCATACACAACTAAGAAAACATCTTTTTCTTAAATTGACCTATAAGGAGGTAAAAATCCAATGCTCACATAATAGTCAATGTACTTTAAAAATAATTTTTCATCAACTTTTGGGCATTGCACCGAGGAATCTTTTAAAGCTTGGGTCGTGTTTTTACAGGAAAAAGAAATATTCTCTCCTTCTTGAGATAGATCAATCTCAGAAACAAGCGCCATTAGAGCAGTTAGCTCTTTTTCCCCTGTTTTAATCGCTTCTTTGACGAGAGCTTGACGCCAGGTTAAAAAATCTGTCAGTGTTATAGGATAGTTGATTTTTATTAGAAGCTTGAAGATATCTTTATATCCATAGGATTCTGGATTTAGAACGTTATATTGGTGATTAATACCTTCTTTTTTTGTAGAAATTAGCCGAATTGTTTCGGCAACATAATCAATGGGAGTGACTTCTTCTTTGTAATTGATCTCAGGAGCCATCTTAAGACGAATTGAGGCTTGTACAACCCTCCAAAGAAAATCTCCTGTAGGTCCAGAACCAGTTCGAGAGTCTCCACTTACGCGCGATAAGCGATAAATATTCGTAGGCAGTCCTCTAGAACGAGCAATTAACACAAGTTTTTCCCCAACCCATTTGCTTTGGGCATAGCCGTTGAATAGATTTTTTGAATGGCGGATATCGACATCTTCCTCAATCCATTTACCCCCTATTGGCTGTATGACTGCTATAGTAGAAATATAATGAAGCGGCTTCGTTTTCTTTTTACAGGCAAGTCGAATCACTTCCTGTACTCCTAAAACATTAGCTGCTTTTAGTCTCTGGTAAGGCAAAGCGTGATTTACATAAGCTCCAATATGGAAAATAGAATCTATTTCATCTGCTAGAAAGTCAAAAGCTGCCATTCCAAGATTTTTCTTTTCTAGATCCCCAGGTACAGGAATGAGATGAGAAGTATATTGGGGCTTCCAAAGGAGATATTTTTCCATTACTTCCTTAATTCGGGCCATTGCTTCTGTTTCCGTTTTAGCTCGTGCATGGCAATAAATCTTTGCTTTTGTCTTTTCAAGGAGTTCTCGGAGAACAAATGCTCCTACGAAACCAGTAGCTCCTGTAAGGAAGATGCTTTTTGGAGTTGCAAATTGCGAGGATTTAGGAGAAGTCCCTTCAGGAGTAATGGAAGAATCTAAAATCGATTCTCGATTACGCCAAACCCAAAATAATTCAGAACTGGAAATGGAAGTTTTTTGATCTCCTTGAGAAAGAAATTGGTCGACTTTTTGTGCGTATCTTTCTAAGACTGATTCTTCAAAAATAAGATTAACTGGAATAGAGCATTCAAATGTTTTATTCACAATCGAAGAGAGTTGAGCTGCAGAAATTGAATGACCGCCAAGTCGAAAAAAATGGTCTTTCCGACCAATTCCCCTTATTTTTAAAACCTGACTCCAAATATCTGCAAGGAGCTTTTCTCTACTAGTGAGGGGAGCTTCAAATTCTCTTTTTTCTAAAATGTCTGTTGGAGAAGGAAGGGCTTTACGGTTTATTTTCCCCGTTGGACCCACAGGAAATTTTTCCAAAACCAGAAAAAAGCTAGGAAGCATATATTTAGGAAGTTTCTCAGCCGAATAGGCAGCTATTTCTTGGTCCTCGATCGTATTTCCTTCTTTCGGTTCAATATAAGCAACTAGTAGTTTTTCTCCGGGAACATCTTCTCTAGCTAAAATTACACAATCGCTCACTTTATGATAATGGCGTAGAACATCTTCAATTTCTCCAAGCTCAATCCTAAAGCCTCGGATCTTTACTTGTTGATCCGTTCGGCCAAGAAACGCAATATTTCCATCTGGAAGAAATTTTACCAGATCACCAGTTTTATAAAGTCTGCCTGCTCCAAAAGGATTAGGGATAAATTTCTCCTCTGTCAACTCTTTTTGATTTAAATATCCTCTGGCTAAACCATCTCCCCCTGTACAAAGCTCTCCATGAACACCGATCGGTACGGGTTTATTATTTCGGTCAAGAATGAAAGCTGTACTATTCGATATAGGCGTGCCAATAGGCACTCCATTTTTAATAGCATCCAAATCACAAATCGGGTAGGCAGTAGTCAGTGTCGTATTTTCTGTTGGTCCATAAATATTAATGACAGTCCCAGGAGCAAGCGCTTCAACCGCTATCTTAGCGTGATAAGGCGACAAAACATCTCCTCCAGGAGTAATTTTTTTAAGTCCTTTTAAACAATCTAACCGTTCATCGACCATGAGAGTAAAAAGTCGGGAGGTCATACAGAGATGGGTAATTTTTTCCAGAACAAGAAACTTTCCCAGTTCATCTGGACTTAAATCCTTAAAAGGATAAATGCAAAGAGTAGCTCCATTAAGAAGCGCGCCCCATATTTCAAAAGTAACCGCATCAAAGGAAATATTCGAGATTTGAGAAATTCGATCTTCCGGGTGAATTTCCATCCAATTTGTATTTTTAACAAGGCGGACAACTCCTCGGTGACAAACTTCAACCCCTTTTGGATTTCCCGTTGATCCGGAAGTATAGTTGATATAGGCCAGATCCGTTGGGTCAATTTCAATCTTTAGATTTTCAAAATGGTCTGTAAATTCTTTTTCTCTATCAAGAAACAGGAAATTAAGATTCTTTTGAGGAAAGTTTTCAACTAGAGATTCTTGAGTTAATAAGACCTGAAGTTTCGTATCTTGGATCATAAACAGTTTTCGTTCCATCGGATAACTTGCATCAAGAGGAACATAAACCGCTCCTGTCTTTAGGATGGCAAGAATTCCCATGATTAAATCGATGGATTGCTCCAAATAGATCCCAACAAATTCTTGTTTTTTGACCCCGATTTTTTTCAGATGATGAGCAAGCTGATTGGCTTTTTTATTTAGCTCTTTATAGGTCATTGTCTGATTCTGAAATCGAAGCGCTATATGGTTTGGATATTGGTTGACTATCTCTTCAAACAGAAAAACAATGGATTGATTTTTTGGGTAGGAAGTTGATGTCTCGTTCCATTCCACGGTAATCTGATGAAGCTCCTGCGGTGTTAAGATCGGAAGATATCCGATTTGTTCTTCTGGGTTTTCTGTAAAACTTTTTAAAAGCATCAGGAAATTATTTAACATTCTGTCAATTGTTTCTCTTTCAAACAAATCAGAACAGTACTCGATGCAACAAATAAGATCCTTTCCCTTTGCTCGAATCGTCATGTTAAGATCGAATTTAGCTGTTTTGCCTTCCAATGAGATAAGTTCTCCTATAGGATAGGAGATGTTTTCCAAAGCAAATCCTACTTGAAAAATTGGATTGTAGCTTGGATTCCGAGTAGGGTTAAGCTCGGAGACAATTTTCTCAAAAGGCATATCTACATTTTTAAAAGCTTCTGAGACTGTTTGATGGACTTGTTGTAAAAAATTTAAAAAAGAAGGATTTCCAGATAGATTTGAGCGAATTACACACATTTGCACAAAATAACCTATTAAATGATGCAATTCAGACCTTTCTCTATTTGCAAAAGGAGTTCCAATAAGGATATCCTCTTTTCCTGTGTAACGAAGAAGGAGAACTTGAAAGGCTGCTACTCCTAAGACAAATAAGGTCACCCCTTGATTTTTCGCAAGACGATTTAGAGAATCCGTTAAATCCCTTGAAAGTTGAAACTGCACTATTTCCCCCTTTCCACTAAATATAGGGGGTCTTGGCTTGTCCAAAGGTAATTCCAGAAATTCCGGAGCATCTTGGAGTTGGTTTTTCCAATATTGAAGATGCTGAAATGCTTCCTCTGTTTCCAAATATTCCCGCTGCCACATAGAAAAATCACCATATTGAATGGGCAGATCCAACTGAGATTCTGAAGTGTCCATCCATTCCTTGAAAAAAGGAGCGATTGACTCTCCGTCAAAAATAATATGATGGACTCGAAGAAGCCCGAAATGAAGATCTTCCTTAATTTTAACAAGAAGGATTTGGAAAAGAGGTAATTGAGACAAATTCATGCCTAGGCAGATCTGTTCTTGCAGTAGAGAAAGTCCTTTTTCTTCCGCATTTTTTTCCTGACTTAAATCAACCTCAATAAATGACTCCCTGCCCAGGTCTTCTATCCATTGTTGTCTCTCTACAAACCGGGTTCTTAAAATTTCATGCCGCTGAACCATAGAATTTAAAGATTTTTTTAACTTTCCTGGGTTAATTTGTCCTTTTAAACAAAAGGCTAAAACAATCATATAAAGAGGGGAAAGAGGATATAATTGATCGATAAACCATAAAGCTTCTTGATTAAGTGAAAGAGGTATTGGGCTGTGCTGTTGGCGTTTGGGAATCTGTTTGTGCAAGCTATGTCCTTTTTGACTATCTAATTGCGCGGCAAAGTCCATTAGGACAGGGTATTGAAAGAGCATGCCGACAGACACCCTGATATTAAGATCTTTTTTTAATTGAGAAATAAATCTCATGGCATGAATGGAATCCCCACCAATTTTGAAAAAATGACTATTGGCTTGCACATTCTCAATACTCAAGGTATTAGACCATAAAGCTCCAATTGCCTTTTCAGTCGGAGTTTGTAAAGGAACCCCCCTTTGTTTGTCCTTTTTTTCAATTTCAGGCGGTGGAAGCGCTTTGCGGTCTACTTTTCCATTTGGTGTCACAGGGAATTTCTCAAGAATAACAAAAAAACTAGGTAGCATATAGGTGGGAAGCTTCGAAGCGATATAAGTTCTTACCTCTTCAGAATTTAATTTCCCCCCTTTTTTGCTCTCGAGGTAAGCAACAAGACATTTATCATCGAGTGCGGTCTTATGAACTAAGACGACACAGTCGATCACATCTGCGTGATGCTTGATGGTTTCTTCGATCTCTCCTAATTCAATGCGGAAGCCTCTGATTTTCACTTGATTGTCGATCCGCCCAAGAAACTCGATATTGCCATTGGGAAGAAAACGGGCTAAATCCCCCGTACGGTACATCCGTGATGTTAGATCACTGTAGGGATTCTGAACAAATTTTTCTGCGCTCAAATCGGATCTATGCCAATATCCGCGTGCTACACCATCTCCAGCGCAAACCAGCTCTCCCGTGGCGCCAATGGGAACTAGCTGCATTTGGTTGTCTAAAATAAAAACATCGGTATTTGCAATCGGCCGACCGATCGGGATAGTTGTGCTTTTAAGATCTTCACTTCTAAACAAATAATAAGTAGAAATGACCGTATTTTCAGTGGGCCCGTAAGCATTGACAATGCGACAAGCAGGCAATTTAAGAGAGAATTTTCTTGCTGCATCCGCAGACATGACATCTCCTCCTGAAAAAATCTCTTTCATTCCTTGTAATTCTTTTAAATCTTCATCGGCAAGTAGAGTAAATAAACGAGCTGCAAAGAGAGCTGAAGTCACATGCTCTTTTTCAATGAACTCCTTTAACTCTTCAAGAGTCAATGCCCCAGAAGGGTAGATACAAAGGCAGGCCCCATTAAGGAGGGATCCCCAAACTTCGTAGGTTATTGCATCGAAAGAAATGTTTGCCATGTTTAGAAATCTATCATTCGGAGAAACTGAGATCCAGTCCGTATTTTTGACAAGGCGCACTACCCCTCGATGGCAGATTTCCACTCCTTTTGGTTTACCTGTAGAGCCAGATGTATAATTGAGACAGAACAGATCATCAGGTTCAATTTTCAAGGAAAGATCGCTCGTCTCATAGTTTGATAATGCAGATTCTATCGCATCAAGGCTAATGATCGATGTGATTTTTTCTTCGGAAAATTGTTTTCTAAATGATTTTTGAGTCAACAAGATCTTAAGTTCAGAATCTTCAATCATAAAGAGCTTTCGCTCCATTGGATAGCTCTCGTCTATGGGGACATAGACTGCCCCTGCTTTTAAAATGCCTAACATTCCGATAATCAAATTAGGACAACGCTCTAAAGCCAATCCGACTAAATCTCCTTTTTTAATACCCTGTGTTTGCAGATAGCGAGCTAACTGATTAGCTTTTTTATTGAGAGTATTATAATGTAAAATTCCAGCGGAGCTGCTTAAAGCTGTGCAAGACCCTTGTTCTTTGACGGTTTTTTCAAACAGTTCTGGCACACTGCTTTTGCGTGGATAATCATTTCGAAGCCCTGTTCCCATCCTTAATACTTGAGTATATTCCGACTCAGTTAAAAGCCGTAGGATTCCAACCGGGGCATCGGGATGAGAAAGAAGTTCATTTAAGAGCACCTGGAAGTTCTTTCCGAGTCTCTCAATGGAATCCTTCGAAAAAAGACTACTCGGAAATTCAAAATACAACCTAATACTACCCTTCTCTTCAAAGATCATTAGAGAAAGATCAAATTTAGCAGTACCCGTGTTAAGGAAAAGTTCTTCACAAAAGATGCCATTAAGATTAAAATCTTTAATGGAATAGTTTTCCAGTGTAAAGCTGACATTGAAAAGAGGCTGGCGAAGATGGGAGGGCACTCCTCCTGTGGCTTTCACGATTTGATCATAAGAGTATTCTTGATGTGCCTTTGCACTGCGGCGCGATGCAGCCGTCTGATGCAATAGACTGATGAATGAAGATTGAGAATCTATCTGAAAACGCATGGGAATATTATTAATAAAAATACCCAATCGATCATTCAACTCCTTTGGCCTTAGATCAACAGGATATCCGATCACAAAATCTTCTTCTTTAGTATAGCGATAAAGGAGCACGGCAAAAGCCGTTATCATAATACGAAAAGGGGAGGTCTTCTGCGCTTTTATAAATGCACAAAGCTTTTTCCCTACTCTGGGATCAAGAAATTGAGTAACAAAATTGCCCTTACACGGATTTTCCTGGGGAGTTTTACTGGTTTTTGGCAGTTCTAAGGAAAAAATGGTTCCTGCAAGAGTTTTTTTCCAGAAATCAAGTGACCCCTTCGAGTGGTCTATTAAGCAAGGATCCATTTGTGCTTCTTTCAAAAAAGGAGATTTTTTTATGGAAGGATAGTTATTGTAGAGTTCCGATAGCTGTTTTAGAAAGATGCTAATCGAATGTCCGTCGATGATTAAATAATGCCAATTCAATAGAAGAAGCCATTCTTCCTTGTCCAAATCAACTAAAGCGACTCGCATGAGAGGTGATTCATCTAAAGAAATCGGCTCTCTAATAGACTCTTTCAGAAATTGGCTAGCAACATGGAGACGATCTTTTCTTGGAAAATCTGTAAAGTTTTTTCTATAAAGTTTGAATTTTACTTTTTCTTGAACCTGAAGAAGGGGCTGTCCGTCTTTTTCTGGAAATGCAGTGCGGAGTTCCGGATGAGTATCTACAAGAACTTGGAAAGCTATTTCCAAGGCCTTGATATTCAGTTTGCCCTTAAGGATAAAAGTCATCGGCTGGTTATAAGTAGCCCAACCATCATCAAGCTTAGTCGCATACCAAAGTCTTTTTTGAATTTGCGATAATTGATTCGGATATATCTTTTGAGACAACGATCTCTCTCAGTAGGTTGATTTAATTGTATTCGAACACTAAACCGAATCTAGCAAACGATAAAAACAATGCAAATATAAAAATTGAAATTATCCTAGAAACCCAATGTTTGGATTAATTTTAAGATACTAAATAGTTTGCCAAGAGCTAATTTTTAATAACTGCTTGGGGATCTCCAGTAAAAAGCGAGAAGGATTGGTAGTAAGGTCTTTTCCCATTTTTTTTCTCTGACGTGCCATGCTCAAGCAAAGGTATTCTTTGGCGCGAGTCATAGCTACATACATCAACCTTCTTTCTTCTTCTAGACCGGTTTCAAATAAGCTTTTTTCGTGAGGGATGATATGATCTTCTATTCCTACAAGAAAACAAGCGGTGAATTCTAATCCTTTAGCGCTATGGAATGTGATAAGATTAGCGTGATCATCATCAGCTTTTTTTGTATGGGTGAATTCTTGGGCTTGATCGAGAAGAGCTGTAGATAGGAAGTCAGCAAGGCTAGCTTCTTGTTGATTAAGGCGTTTTTCTTCTTCATAGATGGTCATCATGTCTACGCAATACATGACGTTTTCCCATCTAAAGTCACGCATTTTTTCAGATTTGGCTTCATCTTCAATGGCTTTTTTATAATTGATGGTTTCAATAAGCCAGGTGAAAGCTTCAGAAAGAGCTAGCTTAGAAAATTGATCTCTAGCAGTGTTAATTAAGCTTGTAAAACAGCAAATGGCATTAAGTGCTTTATGAGGGAGGTGTTGTTTGAGCTCAGAGGAGAGAGGAGATGCTATTTGCTCCAAAAGATCCCAGAGGGAAATATCGCTTTTACGATTAAAATCGGTAAGAATTTTAAGTGTTTGGTCAGAAATTCCTCTTCGGGGAGTATTAATAATGCGTAAAAGAGCTTCTTGATCAAGAGTATTTACAATCAGGCGTAAATAGGCAAGGAGGTCTTTAATTTCTGCTCTTTCATAAAATTCTGTTCCTCCAAATACCTGATAGGGGATTCCTCTTACCCAATGATTTTGTTTTTGCCACACAGCTTGCATAAGGGCTAACTCAAAAGGTCTTGCTAATAGGTTAGAGCGATAAAGGATCGCCATCTCTTTCCAAGGAATTTTTATCTCTCTTTTAAGCTTGATCATTCTTTGAATCACAGATTGCGCTTCTTCTAGTTCGGTAGGAGCGTGGAATAAGTGGATCAGCTCTCCTTGTTTTACATTGCTCCATAGTTGTTTATTGTGACGTTTTTGGTTGTGGGCAATTACAGCATTGGCGGCTTGTAAAATAGTAGGTGTAGAGCGATAATTTTGTTCTAATTTGATGGTGGTTTTTGATTCAAACCCTAAGATGTTTTTAATTTCAGCGCCACGCCAGCCATAAATGGATTGATCGTCATCTCCTACTACGCATAAATTATGATGATATGCAGAAAGCAGTTCAGCTAATCGGTACTGAATGGGATTAGTATCTTGATATTCATCAATCATGATGTAGCGATATCTTTTTTGATAGGGCAGCATTTGTGTTTTATATTTTTCAAAAAGAGTAACTGAGAGAGACAAAAGCGAGTCAAAATCAACAGCATTGTATGCACATAAGCATGATTCTAAGCGCATATACAAATCCTGACAAAATTGATCATGCCAAGTTATAGCTTCTAGATCGGTTGGATTTAACCCTTTATTTTTAATCTGAGCAATTTTCTGTAGGGCCTCTTCCAAAGAGGGAAGTTCTCCTTCATGTTCAAGTAGGTTTTTTGTCACTTGCAGAGCAATGCGACGCACCTCTTTTTCTGTATAAAGGGTGAAGTTATTGGTGTATCCTAGATGATGAATTTCTTTGCGCAAAAGCTGCATACAAAAACTGTGAAAGGTGCTTAAGGTAAGTTTTTTTGCAAGCTTTACCCCTACAATGCGAGCAACTCTTTCTCTCATTTCTTGAGCAGCTTTATTGGTAAAGGTTAAACCTAAAATAGCTTCAGGTTCAACTTTAAGGGATTGAAGCAGGTAGGCAATGCGATAAGCCAATACACTTGTCTTTCCACTACCGGCCCCGGCTAAAATAAGGACTCTGCCTTCAGTGGCAATAACCGCTTGTCTTTGGTCTGAGTTAAGATGAGGAAATAGTGACATTGTTATCGCTTTGTACAATTTTTTCTATAATGCGCTTTAAGTCAATGAATACGATTTGCTTGGATATAACCCCTAAGCGAGAACAAGGGGAGATATTTATTTCTAATCCAATGGGAAGATGGGAGCGCATTTCACGAAAAACCTCTCTAACAACGCGTTTAAAACGGTTGCGATCATGGGCTTTTCCAAATTTTTTAGAGACAGTGATACCCAATTTGGAATCAAGGCCTTTTGAATGTTGAAAATCCACGGAAATCATTTCTCCAAAAATGCGACGGTTGCTTTTGGTCAAACGTCTAAAATGGGAGCTTTTTAAAATCCGTGCTGATTTAGGAAATCGCCAAGACTTGTTACAGGGCAAGGCGCTTACGTCCGGCTCTTCGACGTCTGTTAATAATCTTGCGGCCATCTTTGGTTTTCATTCTTTTGCGAAAACCGCATGCGGCTCTTCTTTTCTTTTTACTAGGTTGGTATGTGCGTTTCATTTTTTTTAATTCCTTGTGCCATAAAAGATTCAAAACTTGTATGACAATATACATAAGGGAGTGCAAATTCCTCAAGCAGAATTCTTTTTAAATAAAAGAATTTACAAAAGAATTGCTCTTGCAACAAATCTAACGATTGCTTATAAGTTTACTAGAATTTTAGTTTTTTTCTCTCAGGTAAATCATGAAAGTAAAAGCCTCGATTAAAGCAGACCCTTCAAAAGGGGATAAGATCGTTCGTAGATGCGGACGCATTTATGTCATTAATAAAATGGATCCTAACCGCAAGCAGCGCCAAAAAGGCCCTGCTCGCAAGAAGTAAGAGTTATAAGGACATGGCAACAAAATCTTCAATAGCAAAGCAAAAAAGACGTGAAAAGCTAGTTAATTTAAAATGGGACAAGCGTCAAGAATTGAAAAAAATAATAGTCGATATGGATAAAAGTGATGAAGAGCGTTTAGCTGCAAAAATCACCTTAAATAAAATGCCTCGCAATTCCTCACCTGTTCGATTGCGCAATCGTTGCCAATTTACGGGCAGGGCTCGTGGATATTTAAGGAGATTTAAAATGTCTCGCCTTTGCTTCCGTGAAATGGCTAATTTGGGGTTAATTCCAGGAGTAGTTAAAGCTAGCTGGTAGTGTTTTTTATAAACTACGCTTAAGATTTAAGCGTAGTTGTTTGTAGAACTTCTTTGAATCTTTTCCAGTCTTCTAGATCTTCGTTCCATACGTAAGATTCTTCCTGTATCTTCTTATTTTCCCAGGCGTTAGTTAGAGCTTGAAAGCTAATAGGTCCAGATTGCTGTCCTGTTTCATTGAGATAATACCAGAGGTTTTCTCTCTGAGATAGATGAATAGGAATTAATTGTGGCTTATGTACTACAGGATCTGGAATTTTAAGATTTTTTTTACGTTGAAAAAGTACCATAATAAACGCCAGAGCACAAAATAGCACCCCTGCAATATACCAGTTTCTTTGATTTAAACCTTTTTTTTGAGCACAGCGCGCTGTAATCCATCCCCAAAAAAGACTAATTGTAATATAAAACAGCAAACTCATGACACATCTAGTGATATTTTAGCTAAGAAGGATAGCGAATAGGCTAAAATATAGCAAATTATTAAAAAAATAATTGAAATAAAGAAGATTAGCTGATTAATCTACAGCTTGTTACAATGGGTTTTGAATATAAATTAAGGTATGGCCTCATGCATAATCAATTAAAAGATATTGATAGTAAAGAATTGGATTTACCAGAAACCGTCTTTGTTCGCGATGTAGAGAGCAAAGTATTTCAATCAATTGTATGGCATTGTTTAACCAAGGTTAAAGACATAGAACCTTTAGAAGGAAATCTTTTTGATAGTCTTTTAGGCAGAGAGATCTTAGAAGGTGTAAAAGGGATCCATGTTGAACAAGATCAAAAAAAACATTCGGTAAATATTCGAGTTGAGCTCAATATTTCTTATGGTATTTCTATTCCAGAGAAAGCTGAGGAGATTCATATGAAAATTCTGGAGGATATTAGTAAATTAACCGGACTGCACGTAGGATCGATACACATCATATTTAAAAATTTAATTATGCCTAGGCTTAAAAAAGAACAAAAATTAGAAGATCTTTTACAAGATAGAGTAAAAACGGCAAAGCCAACTACCGATTCTGATTATTATGATGAGAGTTTTTAACTTAAAAGGTCTATTTTGTATGATGCAATTGCTGCTTACAAAGAAATATTTCTCTATTTTAGCTTGAGTGCTTTATTTACTGCAGTGGCCTTAAGGGTTATTATTGCTCTAATCGGACGCTACTATAGATTTACAACAGGTAATGCAGATGTCTTTGTCCATGTATCCATTTTGCACAGTTACGTTAAATATTATGCACATCAAGCATTTCCTTCACAAAATCCAACAATAAAAATTTGCTTAAATAGAGATAATGAAATTACAATTGTCCTTGATTTACTTAAGCAGGTAGAGGACGTCCAAATTTTTGAGCAAATCGAAAAGGATTTATCAGGTCTTTTCTCTTGTTATCTAGGACATCAGAAGCCTTTGTTTCTAGAGATTACTTATTTAAGGAACTTAAAATGTATAAAATCATGTTGCATTTAGCTGCTCTTCTTTTTCCTTGTTTCATGTATTCTTTTTCTTTTCAGGATTTTGATTCTTATCAAAGCAGAGTTAGCAAAGAAGAAATAGAAAATAAATTAAAGTACTTGATTAAAGCCAAAGAAACGCAAAACTATTTTTTATTCACTGATGATGCTTTTATTATATATGCTTCCTTAGAAGATAAACAGAAAGGTCAAGAGGAATATCGTCTAATACTTGGCTCATCTGATGCTTTACCAACTTTTAAAAAAAGCTTGGCTAATTGCAAAATTGCCATTGATCCAGGACATTTTGGAAGTGAATATTCTCATTTGGAACAAAGGTTTGTAGAAATTAGTTTCCAGAAGAAGCTACTTGCCTTTAATGAAGGGGATTTAACTTTTCTAACAGCTCTTTATTTAAAAGAGCTGTTAGAAAAAGAAGGGGCAGAGGTTTTCTTAACGAGAACAAAAAAAGCAGAGGGAGCACTTTCTCAAGATTTCTTTCAATTTCTACAAACACACCCAGATCTATGGTTAACACAAAAAACACTAACACAGCTTTTTCGTGGCGTTTATAATGGAGTAGATTTATATGCTCGTGCGGAAAAAATTAATACCTTTAAACCAGATATTACAGTAATTATTCACTATAATGCGCATGATTCTGAAAAAGAGAAGTATACTTGTACTACAGATAAAAACTATAACATGGTGTTTATCCCAGGATCTTTTGGTGATGGAGAATTAAAAGAGAAAAAAGCTCGCTATGAATTCCTGCGTTTGTTGGTTACTTCCGATTTTTCTCTATCTAAACAATTTTCTAAGATAGTTTTAAAAAAATTCAATGAGCATCTTCAAATTCCCTCTGTTACTCCATCAGACGGGGCTCGTTACTTAGAGACAGCGAGTATTGAAGTAGAAAAAGGTGTTTATGCTCGTAATTTGGCTCTGACAAGACTGGTACATGGACCGCTTTGTTATGGAGAATCTCTTGTGCAAAATAACCTAGCGGAAGCATTAAGGCTTTCTCATTTAGATACAGAAATTCAAGGGTACCCATGCTCTTCTCGTTTAAAAGAAGTCGCATTAGCCTATTTTCAGGCTATTCAAGAGTTTTTTACACAACAAGATGAGGTTTAAAGACTTATCTTAAAAAGCTTGCTTTATCTGCATTTTATCGGCATAATTAAGACTTAGAAAATGCCGATAAAATGCAGTTATTATGCCGATAAAATTTTTACCTAATTACACTATTACCCCTAGTATTGTGACTAACCTGATGCGTATCGAGTCTGCAAAGGAAAAGATCTCATATCTTCCTTTGACTCCAACCGTATTGAGCTCTTTACGAGAAACAGCACGTCTTTATACAACACACTATTCTACTATGATTGAAGGGAATGTTCTTTCTCCAGATCAAATCCAGATTGTTTTAAAACATGAAGGGCATTTTCCAGGACGTGGGCGGGATGAAAAAGAAGTTAGAGGTTATTATACAGCACTTGGAAAAGTGGAACAATCTGCAGCAGCAGGTCGCCTTGTTACAGAGAAGATGCTCCAAACACTCCACGCTCTTGTTATGGCAGATGGTAGAATAAAGATTAGGCCTACGCCCTATCGAGACTCTCAAAATGTGATTCGCGATGGTAGAACAAAGGCTATTGTCTACACGCCACCAGAAGCTAAAGATGTCTCTAGCCTAATGCGTAGCATGGTTCTCTGGATTCGGGAAGCGCAAAATATCTCTTGCCCTATTGTTGCTGCTATTGCTCATTATCAGTTTGCTACCATTCATCCTTATTATGATGGTAACGGAAGGACAGCAAGACTATTAACAACTCTAGTTTTGCATTTAGGTGGTTATGATTTAAAAGGCCTTTATTCATTAGAAGAGTATTATGCGCGCAATCTCGGAGCCTATTATGAAGCGATAAGCATTGGTGTGTCCCATAACTATTATAGGGGAAGAGCTGAAGCGGATATCACTAAATGGGTAGAATATTTCATAGAGGGTATGGCTGTTTCATTTGAAAATGTCTTAAAACCCATGGCTGATGTACAAGGGTTGCCCGACCAAAGTAATCTTATTCGCAAACTAGATCCGCGGCAACGCAGAGCACTTGAATTATTCCAAGAATTTGAAACAGTTACTAGTCGACAAATTGGTGAGTTATTTGGTTTTAAGCCACGAACTAGTGCCCAGATTTGTGCTACCTGGGTAGAAAATGGCTTTTTGGAAATGGTAGATAGCTCAAATAGGGGAAGAAAATACAAGCTTGCTAAGAAATATGAAGGCTTAAAATGAGAGATGCAAAAAAGAATGTTTAACTACGATTGAAGCAAAATGGATAGATTGCTAAAACCAGCTTATTGTACAATGAATAGCAGATAGCATAAGTTCATTGAGGGAGACTTAACGATGGCACTTCCCAGATATTTAGATCCAAAAAACGATATCGCTTTTAAGAAGATCTTTGGTTCAGAAAAAAACAAAGACATTCTCATCCATTTTTTAAATGACATCCTAAGTTCCTTTAAAAAAAACCCTATTGTAGATGTAGAGTTTTTACCCACCATTTTAAATCCTGAAACCGCTAGACAAAAACTCAGCATGGTAGATGTTTTATGCAAAGATAAAGAAGGAGCAAAATACAT
>JBAUFS010000062.1:0-4976 GCA_049679255.1 Candidatus Rhabdochlamydia sp. | reverse complement strand
CCTTGGGCATTTGCTCCTCCTTTGGTATTTTTTTTGTCTTAAAAACACCATAGAAGTTGCAGCCATCTCTGACCACTTTAAATTTTAATCTATTTGTCGCACTTCTCTATTGAATGGGCCAAATATTAACAAAAGCTAAAGAAAAAAATCCCGAGTAAAGATATCTGCGTAGCAAAGAATTTTATGCCAAGATTATTCCCCTATGCGGTATGATTTTGTAAGAATAAAAAAGGACTTCCTTTTTAGGGAAAAATTTCTTATCAAAAAAACAGATGCTATCTAAAAAAAACAGACTCAGCTTGAAAATGCGTAAAAAGAAAACTAACTGGATTCTTTATCTGGTGGCTTTTCTGCTTGTGTTATGGCCTTTAAGTCAAAAAATATACCTAAGCCACTATTTTACCAAGGTTATCCTTCATCCTCAAAAAACGGGGATTACCACCTTGCATTTTTACGATGCAGAGCGTAAGCGTCCTGTTGTTACAGAAATATGGTATCCTATTGATCCAGAAACACCCTCTATTAATCCTTTAGGTATGTGGGTTCGTTGTGGAGAGGCTAGAGATGCTGTATTAAGCAGTCAAAAAGGAACCTATCCTTTGATTGTTCTTTCTCATGGTCATGGTGGAGATCGTTTTAACATTGCATGGCTTGCTGAAGTATTAGCTGCTAATGGGTATATTGTAGCTTCTATGGATCACTATGGCAATACTTGGAATAATAAAATTCCAGAATTTTATATTAAAACTTGGGAGAGGCCTAAAGATGTCTCTTTTGTCATCGATCAAATTTTACATAATAGTTTATTTCAAGATCGCATCGACCAAAACCGCATTGGGTTTAGTGGATATTCATTAGGTGCAACCACAGGTTTATGGATAGCTGGAGCTTGTGTAAAGGAAATTGAACAAAGCGCCTTTCAACAAATCTGCAATCAACAATTAGGAGAAACCATTTCTCTAGACAAATTAAAAGAAACAGATTTTAAGCAAGTATTTCAGTCTTTCCATGATCAACGCATCTCTGCTTTTTTCGTAATGGCTCCTGCTTTAGGATGGATGTTTACAGAGCAAAGTTTAAAAAATATTCAACCTCCATTCTATATTGTAGCATCAGAGCAAGATGCCATTGCACCTACAGAACAGAATGCAAAATGGTTTGCCAAAATAATGAATCGCGTATCGCTTAAAATTCTTAAAGGAAACGCCAATCACTATACTTTTCTCAACCGAGCTACAAGTGTTGGCAGACGATTTTTACCTCCTAGACTCTATGAAGATCCGCAAGGAGTAGATCGTAAAAAGATCCAAGAAACCCTTGCTAAAGAAGCTGTTTTATTTTTTAATCAAATGCCTTCTCAGTGAAACCAATAATTGTCCCATTTCTTCCTGTTATTTGATCTCGGCGATAGGAGTAAAAATCTTCTGTGTTGCAATAGGTACACATACATGCAATCTCAATATGAGAAGGCAACACTCCTGCTTCTTCTAATTGATCTTTAGCAATGGCCCATAAATCAAAATGAAACGGTGTTACTTGGTATTTCCAAAAATCAGGCGGGAATTCCCTCCTGTATTCTTTAAACTCTGCGTGCTTTGGTCCAAGGCTTGGTGAAATGCAAACAAGTAAATCAGCAGGATTAGAACCAAAAACTTTATGCATAGCTCTTACTGTTTCACGATATACATTTCCCACATTTCCTCTCCAACCCGCATGTGTATTTGCTATCGCCTTTCGTAAAGGGTCATAAAAAATTGCAGCCTGACAATCTGCATGGGTAATTAACAAACCGATCTCAGACAAATCGGTTAGTAAAATATCACAATTTCCTACATCTTGCTTAAGCCTTTGTATCCATTCAGCATGAACCCCATGCACTTGGTTACCTGTCACTATTCCCTTAAAATTGAACAACTTCTGTATTTGTTTACGATGATAAATTACATGTTCTGCAAGATCTCCCGTATTGGCTCCTAAATTAAACGATGTATAAGGCCCCTGGCTGATTCCTCCATGTCTTAAAAAAACTCCTGCTTTAAGATGAGGAATGCCTTGTAAAAGCTCAAATTCTAGCCATTCGATTTCACCTGATTTTTTACGCAACATATAATCCCTCTAAAACCGGCTGATTCTACTAGACTTCGCTTTTAACAATAATTCCACTTTTTAAAAAGATGAAATGATATTGCAACTATGGCGTATTGCAATATCAGAGAGAAGAAAAATAAAAAAATGATAAGTCGTAACTAACCCCTAGTTTAAGAATAAAATGAAAAATCTGCTAGGCTAGAACTTCTTGAATAAACTAGTTTATATGCCTCATGCGTTTAGATCTATTGGGTCTATACGATTTCCATTTGTTACTGTCATAGCTCTACCTTCATATTTTAAGAGAAAAAATACCATATACATCCAATTAAATATTTTATTTTATATCAATAACTCATTTAAATTTTTATTTTCTTTAATAAATCATTTTTGTAAGATCTTGCGTTAAAAAAATATATAATTACAGAGGATTGTATAAATGGGTGGGGCACGCAAATCAATTAAAAAAGCAGCAGATAAAAACTTTAGCTTGACGGACAGTATTCTAAGAGATACGCTTCCAAGAGTTAATCAGACATTAGGAAATGCTAACGAATTAATTAATAATTATAAAGAAATTCCTGGGAATTTGACTCAAACAGCCAAAGAACTCGGAAATTTTACCAAAATGGGGATCGGAATTGCTGCATTCAAATGTTTTTCTGATTTTTGTAATTCATGGTATCAAACCATTAAACTGACCGGAATTGCTAATGATGCAAGAAATGATTTAAAAAAATTAGCCGATAACACAACCAAAACAGAAGATGAAATTGTTAACGTTCTAAAAAATACCAGTGGCGACTTAAAATCTTCTATCGGTCAATTCACCGAAGATGCCCATAAAATGGGTCAAAACTTTGGCCAGATGACAGAATCGCTATCACAATCTTCTACAGAAATATCCGGTGCTGCCAATCAAGCAAGTAGAAATTTTGGTTACATGACCCATATCACATCAGACTTTCTTGCTTACCTCTCTCAAGATATTCATCAGACAAGTCGTTGCTTCAGGGTTACTTGCTTTTCTTTGACAACGGCCGCATTAGCAGCAGCTATGACATATCTTCAAAATTCCAGTTGTGACCGTGATCCGGAGTCTATGCTTTGTACTGCTCCATTAAAAAGTATGGCAGCTACAACGATTGCAGCTGGTTTCGTGGCTATGACAATGCTTATGCCAAATAGAGTTCAAGTACATCAGAACAATGAAATTTTGGCCTCTAATGAAACAACAAGCATTATGGATCTTCCAAATCAGGTTTTAAAGGAAGATGTAGATCTTAATTTTTTCATTCCGGAAGAAGGCATTGATCAAGATGTTGAATGGACCCAAGAACAGCTAGATTCAATAAAAGCTACAAATATTGATGTTTTGAATTTTATTGAAGCAAAAAGAAAGTTTAAATGTTGCAAATGGACTAAACAAGAGCTGGAATGGTTGTTAAATCAAGATAAAAATATATTTTTCAACGTAATAATAAGCAAGGTTCAAGCAAGTTCAGTTCAGGTTCAATTAAAGGAAGGTGTAGATCTTAATTTTTTCATTCCAGAAGAAGGCATTGATCAAGATGTTGAATGGACCCAAGAGCAGCTAGATTCAATAAAATCTACAAATATTGATGTTTTTAATTTTATTGAAGCAAAAAGAAAGTTCAAATTTTGCAAATGGACTAAACAAGAACTGAAATGGTTGTTAAATCAAAATAAAAAAATATTTTTTAATACGATAGTAAGCAGGGTTCAATCAACCTCAGATGACTTGGATAAAATTAATTAATTTTTTAATATAAACTTTTTAGGAAACAATATGCTTATACAAAATGCACCCAATCCAACAACTACGCTACCTATAGATACTTATAACATGATGCTAAGAGGTGCCGATGAACTAATACAAAGAGCCGAAACAGCAGAAGAAAAACTAGAAGCTAAGGAACAGCGTATTAAAATTTTGGAAACCGAAAACACAGAACTTAAAAATGATAACTCTAAACTTAAAAGCGAAACAACTAAAGAAGAGACATTAATTCAACTTGTTGATGAAAACTTACAATCATCTAAAAGAGTACTTCAATGCGTTTGTGCCATTGCTGGTGCAATATTAGGTGGTGGATTAGTGTTAGTGTTTCCTGTTGCTACTGCGCCTGCTATTGCCTTAGCTGGAACAGGACCGACTGCTGCTGGAATCGCAGTTGCTGGTGGAGCTGCTGGCGGGTGCCTTGTTGCGCCTGTTGTTCACAAAAAAACAAATAATGCATTAATTCAGCAAGTACAAAATTTTAAAGCGAAGGAAGCAGCCTCTAAAAAGGCCTAAGTTAATCAAGCATCCGAACCAATAAATCAGGAAATAATTAATATGCCCCCAGTACATAGCGCAACAAATGAGATATCTCAACCACTTAATGGCGCATTTTTAAAAGAGAAATATAATATTAGTGACTCATTTTTAGAAGAGAAATATCATATCCCAAAAGGTGGAGATTTTCCAGAAGCTCTTTTATTAGCAGAACGTTTCGAGAAGGCGTCTCAAGCAATGACTAGATTAGAACAAGCTGAAGAAAAACTTTCTAATGGTATAACAAGGTTAGAAGAAGACAACAAAATTCTCCTTGCACAACAAGCGGATTTAATCGAATCTTCGGAAAAAAATACGGAGGCTTTACAAAATCTAGTAAACTCATCATCAGAGATGAGAGAAATGACATCGAATATTGCAAATTTTGCAAAACGATTTTTTAATCCTGTAAGGAATGGGGTGAGGAACGGATTTTATTTCTTAACTAGACAGAGAGACCCAGCAGCGGTATTACCCAGGGAAAATCAATTAGCTATTGAATATACTCCAGAAAACACGATTTCTAATACAGATCCAATAAATCCATCAT
>JBAUFS010000061.1:0-1794 GCA_049679255.1 Candidatus Rhabdochlamydia sp. | reverse complement strand
TTTATTAATTCTGGCGGTTTAGCAGCTGCTGTTAGAAGGTCAAGAGCTTGATCTTCTTCTGTTTGTTCATCTGGTCTGAACACCCTGTGAATCAATAAATCTCTCCGCATATCAGCTTTAATATGGTCCCTTCTCTCTTGAGTCATTGAGTAAAATCTAACCACTTTAGCTACTTCTTCAGGCAACTCTTGTGTTTGGTCTTTATTTTGATCAACGATAGTACGTTGGTTTAAGACTTTCATATTATATTTGGATATTAATGATCTAACAGTTTCTTCGTAATAGCCTGGAAGTTCTTTTAATTCATCTATTGATATAAAACCATTTCTTAAAGGAGAACTAGTGTTTAAAATTTCTTGCGCATCTTTTGGAGTAAGCGTTTGTATTGGCCGCAATGCGAGTATCTCCGTTACCCTCCCCGGCCAAGTTGCTAAATGCCTAATGATCGCTGCTTTTTCATAGACATGACCGTCTTTAGCTCGTACTGGCTCTACCATCCAATCAAGGGTAATGGGACAGGTAAGCTGTGTTTTGCTTTCTTCTTTATCAAGATCGACATATCTAGAAAGAGCTGGAAGAATTACAGTTGCATACTTTTCATCTTTCCAACAAATAAATTCAGGTTCATTGATCTCGTTTTCCATAGCTAGTTCATGGCCAATATCTCCTCCCATAATCTTGCCAGCTTCGAATCCTAAGTATCCTCCTAATCCTCCACTTGCTGCAGTCAATAATGGCGACAAGGCAGCCAAATACCAAGCAGCGGTTCCTGCACTTACACTTCCGGTTGCGAAGCCACTAACTTTTCCCCACCATTGAGCATTAGCGACTGTTTCTACTACTCTCAAAGAGACCTTCTTGCTTTTTTTCTCGTCAAGGCTAGATTGGTACTTATTAAAATTAAGATTTTCTATGGTGTCTCTTTCTTGATCTGTTAAAGCTAAGCAGGTAGATCCAATCAGCAGATCTTGCTCTTGTGTTCGATTGATTTCTGGAAAAGCAGTTCTAATTTTTTCTAATATCATGTAGAGAATCTCCTATTTATTATATTTCTTTAAAATGTAGAGGGCTGTTGCGGTGATTGCAATCGCTGATAAAGCGAGAGGTATTGGCATAAAAAAAAACAAGCAGTCACAATAGAAATTCCAGCTGTAACTTCATATTTCCTGCGTTTCCCAAAAATCTTTTCTGCTTTTTCAGAAGGTAATAGTTGATCCCATTCTTTCTTGTGTTTAGCTAGAATGGGCTTATTATAAGCCTTAATCATACGAAGATCTAAGGGAATAGATTGTCTTAGATATTTTGGTTCTCTTCTATAGAGATCATGTAATTCTTCCTCGCAAAAAGTCATTATAAGCCAGTGTTCTTCTTTTCGGTCCTCAGGGAGCTCTGCAGTACCATAAAAAAGGCTATCTGCATATGCTTTTACTCTTTCTTTACGAAATTCAGGATCGCTATATAGTTCTAGATTTTCTTTTTCAAGTCGATGACCCCAAGACCACTCATAAAGCTTTAGTGGGTCATTCAAAACCTTTGCTCTTGCTTCTTCATAAGACTGTGGTTTTTTTGAAAAAAACTTTCTTTTTTTGACCTGATATACTACTTCTGCAAATCCTTTAGGCCTAATAAGGGGTCGATTAAAAGATGAATAGACTTTGTAACCCACTCGATCTACAAATGAGCAAACTCGATCTTTTAAAGGATGTTTTTGGTTTGAAGGAGCTTCTTGAGTTTCAGTTTCATCAGGAAAGAATGAAAAAAGATCTAATGATGGTCCAGGTAAATTTGGTGATG
>JBAUFS010000060.1:0-30731 GCA_049679255.1 Candidatus Rhabdochlamydia sp. | reverse complement strand
TGGCCTGAAATCATAAACGTTCTCCTTTTCCATTTTTTTGAACGAGCTTGAAAAAGAAGAGCTTGATTTCAGGCCTTTTTCTTTTCTACCTTATTTTCAATTTACAGAAACAATGTTACACTACCATTAAAAAAACAGATAATAAGAACATTACATGAATCATCTGTTGAAAAAATCCTCTTGCCTCAAGCCTCAGTGGTACAATTAAAAGAGCCAGATCCAGCACTTGCAAGGGTACAGAAATGTTTAAGTGTTTTACATCTATTTTTGAAAGATTTGAATCCATTAAACTCTGCTTGTGAGAGAGATCAGAAAATTTATGCAGCCATTGGTACAGTACAAAGCTATCTGAAATTTATGGAAATTTCTTTAGAAATCCCTCAAAACTCTACTCATCACTCTTTACAAAAATTTATAAAAGTGGAAACGATGGCAAATGTAGATAAGCTATTTAAACATCTCTTTAGAGCGAAGATTCTTTTAGAAAAAGGAGAAGATAATCATCAACATGCTTTGACAAATCTCTTCACTTCAGTAGCTGGTTTTTATAAAAGAGATGATGAACAGACTACTCTCTCTTATCTTAAAGATATTAATTTAGGCATTAGTCACCATTATTTACACACTAGAAAAAATAACTCTAAATTATATCTCTTTTATAAAGAGTCTTTGGCTCAAGCGTATTCTCTATTAAATGTTTCCGATGAATATACTGCAGTAAATAAAAGGAGTAAGAAATCCACTCAAGGTTTACAAAAAAACATAGGTAAAATTAACGAATTAGTAAACCGATCTTTAGATCTATTCATGGAATTTTTAGAGCCCACTTTAGAAGAGATCAGACAAAGACTCCCTATAACTGCAGTCGCTTAAAAACTCTGTTTTTTAAGAATCCAGTTGATAAAGAGTTCTATATTTTTTTTGCAGGTAATCAATAAAAGGCTTTTCTGAAAGGACAGCCCCTGTAACTTTTTGACAAAGCTCTTCCTGCGTATATTGTCTTCCAAATTGATGAATATGTGTCTGTAGCCAGCTGCGAATAGGGGAAAGGTTTCCTTGCTCTGCTTGTGTTTCCCAATCAGGTTGATCTTTTTTGAATTGAGAGAAGAATTGTGCTGCATAAAGATTACCCAAGGCATAGGTAGGAAAATATCCTATCATCCCTAAAGACCAGTGGATGTCTTGCAAGCAACCTTGGCTATCGAGCTTTGGATCAAGACCAAGATAATCGCGCATGCGCTCATTCCAAGCTTCCGGTATATCTTTAGCCGATAAAGATCCTTCGATGAGTTGTTTTTCTATTTCAAAGCGTAATAGGACATGTAGATTGTAGCTAATCTCATCGGTTTCAATTCGTATGAAATGAGGTTTTACACTATTAATGGCTCTATAAAACTGATCTAAAGTAATCAATCCGAATTGTTTAGGAAGCTTTTGTTGCAATATAGGAAAAAAATACTGCCAAAAATGCCTGTTTTGACCAATTAAGGTTTCCCAAAAGCGGGATTGGCTTTCATCAATCCCTAAAGAAAGCGATTCGGCCAGAGGAGTCCCATAGTATTCGGCAGAAAGGCCCATATGGTATAAGCCATGACCTCCTTCATGCAGTGTTGCGCTGATAGTGCCGAGGATGTTTTCTGGGTTTACAGCTACTGTCATACGGGTATCTTTAGGTTGTAGTCCTGTACAAAAAGGATGCATGGAGCAATCCAAACGAGAAGAAGAGGGAGAAAACCCCATTTTTTCCAAAATCAAATGAGCAAATTCTAGTTGCGTGTGCTTAGGGCAGAGCTGATAAAGAAAGCGATTTTCTACAGGATCTTTAATAGATATTTCTTTGAGTAATTGTTTTAAGGGCAGTTTTAATTTGCTAAATATATCTGTTAGATCAGAGGTTTTGGCCTCCGGCTCATAAGTATCTAATAGAGCGTCATAAGGATGCTCTTGATAGCCGATAATATCTGCTTTTAACCGGCAGAGGGAAATCACTTTCTGCAGATGAGGAAGAAACAGCTTAAAGTCATTATGTCTTTTTGCTATTTGCCATGCATGAGCTGCTTTAGATGTCACATGGGCAAAGTTTTTAACAAAAGAAGAAGGGATTTTAGCAGCTAACAGATAATCTCTACACCATCTTTGCAGAGCGGTTATTTGTATAGGGGTTAGATGAGGATCTTTGACTTTTTTTGTATCCAAATCAATTAAAGAGTCTAAGCATTTTGCAAAAGCTTTACTGGTTTTTTTTTGATGAACCAAGCCAGAAAGAAGGGCAATTTGTTCAGGACGGTATTCAATTCCATCTGATGGCATATAGATTTCTTGATCCCATTCAAGCAGATAGGTAATAGAAGAGAGATGAGCTATTTGCTTAGAGAGCTTAATGAGTCTTTGATAGGGATGCATAGAATTATCCAGATTATTTGCTTAAGCTTAGATCAAAACTCTAAAAAGATGAAGCTAGATTTTTAGTTATTTGCTATCTGCTTTTTATTGAATATGCGCACAAGGCAAGAGCTTATATTATGAGCTAGAGGAGTACAGAAGGCAATGCTTAAAAAAAATAAAGCAATCCCACCACTGCCTACAATTACATCAGAGAGCCAATGAGCACCTGTAATCAATCTAGGCATACAGAGAAAAGCAGCGTAGATCCAAGCTGCAATGGCAAAACGCCAGCCAGCTAAATAAGAGAAACTAGCAGCAAAAAGCAGGGCTGTTGTAGCATGGTCTCCCGGGAAGCTTGTTTTAGACACATCTTTGATTTTCATCCAAGGGATTTCCTGTGATAGCATCACGCTATTTTCAACTACCAAAGAAGGACTAGGTCTTGGTATACAAATAAGATCACGAAAAAGCATCCGATTTACAAAGAAGAGGATACATGCGATGTATAAAACACAAAAGAGCAATTGTGCGATCCGTATTTTACGTAAAGAAGAAGGAGATTTTTGTATCCATATAGTAAAAAATACCAATATGCATAGGTCTTCTAACCAGTCTGCATATTTGTGATTTGCACAAGCCCAAAACACTTGCCAATGATGACTATCTAGTAGAGATTGATTGATTAGTTTAAAAAATGCAATGTCTAGCTTTTGCCAATAGACAGCGGCTTTAGGCCATAATAAGCTCGCTAGTAAAAGTGCTAGAAGAGTTTGTAAAAGAAGAAGGGATTTGAGTTTATATGGGGTTGTCATTGTACTCTCTTAAAGTATCGGTAGGAAAATAGACTAAAGCAAATGCAAAAAGGGAAAAGGATTGCATAAAAAGCAGAGATGGTTTCATTTTCACTTAAAATTACAGCCGCATCTAGCAGAGTAAAAAAAGCAATAAATCCAAATAGAGCTAAAGCATAAGTTAGAAAAACAGGAAAACAGCGTCTATGACTTATACAAAAAGGAGCAATTGCAAGAACTACTAATAAAGATAAAAAAGGCGTAGTCATTTTTAATAAAAAATAAGAAAGAGCTATAGGATATTCATAAGGGCTTACTCTTTTTTGAATCAAGTCTTTGAATAGGGTACTCATCTTTTGGTTCTCTAGAGAAATAGGTATTTTATAGTTTTCTAGAAGGCCCTTAGAAAATAGGGTAAAAGGGTATTCTTCAAAAGACTCTATTTTTTCAAAATGCCCTTTATTACTTCGCCTAAGCTGGTCTACAAAAAAACCTATAGGTTGCTTTAGATCATAGCAAAGAGATTTCATATGCCAAATTTCATCGGCACTGCGAACCCAAAATACATCGGTTAATAATTGTTTTTGAGGATCTTTAGTCTGATAAATGAGTTTGGATTGGTCGGATAAAGATAATGTGTAAAGATGGCTGTCTTTAGAAGAGGGCTTCCAGTGCTGTTCTTGGAATCGATCGACAAAAGTTAAGCTAGAAGGAAGTATCCATTCATTACTTATGTAATTAAAAACAGCTAGAGCAATAGCTAGATAAAAAAAAGGGCGTAGAATGACTCTTAAAGATAAACCAGAAGCCCTTAGAGCCACTAATTCCCCTTTTATATTTAGTGCAAATAACACCTTAATTGTAGTGATTAAAACAGCTAGTGGAATCAATAAGTCAGCTCTTTTAATGAACTCAAATAGATAATATAAAAAGATATGAGAAAAAGTGATTCTTGTATCTTGCATAAAGTCTTGCATATGTAGAGAATAATCTATTAATGCGTAGATAGAGTAAAAGCAGCCTAAAAAAAGAAAGAAAAAACTCACTATTTCTCGAATGAGATAGCGCTGCCAAATTTTTACATACATTATTCAATCCCTTTAGAAACCAATTTTAGCTGCCTATAACTAGCCCAAGCTATTAAAGGGTGGGGGATAAGTAGTAGACTAATAGCTAAGAGTGCGTTAGGATACATGGATTTAGCAATAATAAAACATAGCATAAAAAAAGCGGCTAAAGAAATAGCCCATAATGTTTTTTTCTTGGATTGGTTGCGGCCGATCTGCAAACCTAGGCAAGTGCCAATCAATGTAAAGGTAAAAGCAGCAAAAGCGATGGAAATCCGTTTAGCTATTTCAATAAGTATTTTCTTAGGCATTTTAGGATGTGCTTCTAAGCTCTCTTTTGCCAAAAGCATACGTAGTGTTAGGTAATCGTGATGAGATAGCCAGTTGGTATGCTGCATAAATTGACCGAGCTGAATGGCTTTTATTTTCATATGATCTTGATTTTCAATCATAAGATGATCAAAACCATATTCTTTTTTGGAATCAAAAGAAGAAATGTAAGAGATTGTATTTCCTTCTAATTCTTCATCAACTAAAGAGAGATTTTTAAAAGAAAACAAGCTAAGGCGATTATTAGAGCTATTTTTAAGAGCAATAATAACATCCTCTGCCGACTTAGCTCCTCTTGAAACCCGTAGGTCTATGTACATATTTTTAAGTTTGACAGGGCTTTGTTTTTGTAAAATAAATAAAGGATTAGAAGTTACTGTTTCATAGATGAGCAGCCTTGCTTTGCTACGACAAATAGGGGCTAATTCAAAAGCAATCATAGCATTGAGCAAAACCAGCAGAAATCCTGAGGATAAAATAGGGATTACCATTTTTTGCAGACTAAGACCAATTGTGCGCAAAGCTGTAATTTCTTGATGATAGCTAAGTTTTTGAAAAAGCAAAAGGGAAGAGATCAGACAGGAGATAGGAATAGCAATCGGCAAAATATAGGGGATTTGATATAGAGAGAATAGAGCAATCTTGGTAAAAGAAGCTTCAGATGTGATAAATCTAGCAATTTCTTGAAAGCGAAGTACAAGTAACACACTAATAAATGCGCTTACGCAAAGAAAAAAAACCTGGAAGTAATTGCGCAATAAATAGCGCCATAAAATGGGCATAAGCGTAAAATAATGGATTAAAAGGCACAAGTCATTCTAGGGGATTGTGAAATATTTCAAAAAGAGGAAAATGTTAAAGATAAGAGATCCGTTGCTTAAAACGGTAAAAGATTTTCTAAAATCCAAAAATGTATCTAATCAGCCTATTTTAATAGGTTATTCAGGAGGATGTGATTCCAAGGCTTTGCTTTACTTGAGTTTAGAGTGTTCCTTGCTATTCAAATTTCCCCTATATGTGGCTCATATTGATCATGGATGGCGAGAAGAGAGTAATAAACAAGCTAAAGAGCTACAAAAAGAAGTAGAAGGGCTTGGATTGCGTTTTTACTTAAAAGTTTTACATTTTGAAGATTTTGAAAAAAAAAATCTAGAGCAGCAAGGCAGAGAGAAAAGACTATACTTTTTTAAGGAGCTTTATCAAAAATTAAATTGCCAAGCCCTTTTGCTAGCTCATCATGCAGAAGATCAAGCAGAAGTGGTTTTAAAAAGAATATGCGAAGGAGCTCATCTTACCTCACTTCGTGGAATACAACTAGATACGAGATTAGAAGAAATGCGTATTTGGCGTCCTTTGCTTCCTCTTTCTAAAAAGAGCCTTCGTGCTTGGTTGGAAAAAAGGGCTCTTGTTCCTATAGAAGATCCTACGAATGAGAACTCACAGTTTTTAAGAGCAAGAATGCGTAAAGAGATCTTTCCGGAATTAAGTCGCCTTTTTGGTAAGGAAATTGCTGGGAATCTTTGTAAACTAGGAAGACAAGCACAAGAACTAGATACCTATTTTTATCAAAAAAATCTTATCTTATTTACAACGCAAAAAGAAGATGATAGCAAGATAGAATGGGATTTAAATCCCTTCCTGCCTTTAGATAGAGTGGAATTATATTATGCTATTAAACAATGGTTGCGAATGCAGAAAGTACTATTACCTAGTTCTCTTATGGATATAATCATGGAATGTGTAGTAAAAAATAAGACTAAAGAGCTTATTTATAAGAAAAAACTATTAAAAATTGATTCCGGAAGGCTTATTTTAATTAAAAAATAGCAGTTTAATATTTATTATATAATTCTAAACCATTTAGATTCATATAATTCAAACAAAGTAGTTTGAAAAGTAAAGAAAAAATAATTTTCTTTTTGCTAAGATGTGAAAAAACTCCATCTTGCAAGTTTTTAGTGCTTAGAGTGGAATATGCTTGTTCTCAATGATTTGATTGTAAAACTAAAAGATAAAAACAGCTTTACTTTAATCAAGATTGAGTGGTTTAATCTTTTAATCCAAGAGAGTGTTTAAATATTATGAATAATGACAATTTAAAACCAGAATCGAGTCCCAAAAAAGGCTTGCCAGGGGGCTTTTTTATTCTGCTGTTAGCAGCCGTCTTGGTGATTTTGACTATCCAAAACTTACACGATGACAAAGCTGCTAAGGTTTCTTTTAGTTATCAGGTAGAGCATCTTGTGAATTTGGATTTGATCCAAAAAGACGAGAGCCGTAAGGCAGCATTAAACGATAATTTAGTGACTTTTACTGGAAGGTTTAAAGACAAACAAAGCGATGAAGCAAAAAGCCATTATCGCTATCTTGAACTTCTTTACTTAAATCATGAGCTGAGCGGAAAAAAAGAAGAACTTGCTTCTGGAATTGGTCAATCAAAAAAATTAGTCGAAGAATCAGCAGAACTATTACTTCGCTTAAGTGGACAACCGATCCCCAAAGAAGGGTATATTGTCATAGATCCCATTTATAATACTCCCAGTGAAAATCATAGCGTTGTTATTCAATCTGTTTCCAATCAAGGATTAATAAGTCTTAATGATCTAGAAAAAACATTTCCTGTGCTCTCTCGAGAAACAAATCCCACAGAAACCGCTACTTTTGGTAAGGATTTACTAACCTTAATTGAGAGGTTTCGTTCCCCATCTCTTGGTATTGGCAATGAAACAATGAAGCAGCAGCTTAAAGAGCTCTATCAAGAAGTAAACCAGGCTTCTTCTTTAACCCCGCAAGAGCAGGTTTCCATTTATCGAGGTGCTCTTACTTCATTGGATCAACTCGTCTCAGAGCTCAACCAAGAGCAACAAAATGTACGTTTATTGCAATTAAGAAGTGTACGCAACTATAAGACTCAGCTGGAAGAATATGCGAATGTGCTTTCCCTATTAGAGAAAAATGAGGCGCAGTTTGAAAAATCCAGACAAAATGTTGCAAATGTCACTTGGTATTTTAATAACCAAGAGTTATCTACTCGAATGTTAGAAAAGCAAGATCCTGAAGTATATGCCCATTGGTTCTCTCAGGCCAAACAGGAATGGGATAACTTTGGGGTGAATAAAGGGGCTGTGTTTAAGGCTCCAGACCAACCTCGTAATCTTGTATTGGAAAAAACATTTAAAAGCGAAGAACCCTCTCCTAATTACTTTAGCTACATTCTAACGATTCTACCAGTAGTGCTTGTTGTTGCTGTATTGTATTTCGTCTTCTCTCGCCAGATGAAAGGAGTGGGAACAAATGCCATGAATTTTGGTAAGTCACCCGCTCGTCTTTTAACTAAAGACAAGAATAAATTTACTTTTAAAGACGTTGCTGGTTGTGAAGAGGCTAAGGAAGAATTACAAGAAATTGTTGATTTTTTAAAAGAACCTGGCAAATTTACCGCCTTAGGAGCACGTATTCCTAAAGGGGTTTTAATGGTAGGAGCTCCAGGAACAGGTAAAACTTTAATAGCTAAAGCTGTTGCAGGAGAAGCCGATCGTCCTTTCTTCTTCATCTCAGGTTCTGATTTTGTAGAAATGTTTGTCGGTGTGGGTGCAAGCCGTATTCGAGATCTCTTCGATCAAGCTAAAAAAAGCGCTCCTTGTATTATTTTTATCGATGAAATTGATGCTGTAGGACGTCATCGTGGCTCTGGAATTGGGGGTGGACATGATGAAAGGGAACAAACGCTCAATCAGCTCCTTGTGGAAATGGATGGATTTGATACAAATGAAGGGGTCATTTTAATTGCTGCAACCAACCGCCCCGATGTCCTAGATAAAGCACTATTGCGCCCTGGTCGATTTGATCGAAGGATTGTAATCGATCTCCCTGATATTAAAGGCAGATATGAAATTTTAAAGGTGCATGCCCGTAAAATTAAATTGGATCCTACTGTGGACCTAATGAATATCGCTCGTAATACACCAGGCTCGTCAGGTGCTGATTTAGCAAATATTTTGAATGAAGCAGCCCTATTATCAGCGCGTAAAGGTCGTTATGCAGTGACAGCAGCTGATGCTGCAGAAGCTTGTGATAAGGTGCGTTATGGAAAAGAACGCAGAAGCTTGGAAATTTCTCAAAATGAAAAGAAAACCACAGCTTATCATGAAGCAGGACATACTGCAGTTGCTCTTTTTGTCAAACACTCAGATCCTGTAGACAAAGTTACCATTATTCCTAGAGGCTTGTCTCTTGGTGCTACGCACTTTATGCCTAAGAAGAATAAATTAAGCTATTGGAAAAAAGAACTCCTTGATGAACTTGCTGTACTGATGGGAGGGCGTATTGCGGAAGAGATCTTTATTGGAGATATCTCAAGCGGTGCGCAGATGGATATTTCCCAAGCCACAAAACTTGCTCGTCGTATGGTATGTGCATGGGGAATGAATGAGAAATTAGGTACTGTTGCCTATGACGAAGGATCCGATAATGGGCAGTATATAGGAGTGCCTAACTACCATGAAAAGAGCTACTCTGAAGCAACAGCAGAAGCTATTGATGAAGAGGTGAAAAAGATTCTTCACGAAGCAAATGAAAAGGCAACACAAATTATTTCAGAAAAGCGAGACGGTTTGCAAAGGCTAGCAGAAGCTTTAGTGGAGTATGAAACCGTAAGCGGTGAGGAAGCCCGTGCTATCATTGATGGAACTTTTGACATCGAGAAAAAGAAACAAAGTCTAGAAGAAGAAAAACAGCAGAAAAAAGCACCTCCACCCCCACAACCATCCTCTGATCGGACCTTCCCGATTAGTGATAGTCCTTCTTCTCAGCAGATTTAAATCCTTAGAAGAGCTCTTTTAAAAGAGCTCTTTGTTTCCTTAAAGAATTCCTTTTATTCAAAGATTTAGAAATCCTATATTCGATGAGCTTTTTACATGGTTAGATTTATTTGACAGGCCTATATTTTTTCTTATGCTTATTCCTGCCATATGGCTTATATACGGCTCTAAAATAGGTGCTAGGTTATTTTATCTCTTGATGGCCAGTGCTTTTATTAATCATACTTTAAAACGGTTGTTTTTATTTTCTAGACCTTTTGATCTAGATCCAAGTGTTGGGATTATTTATGTAGATGGCTATGGGTTTCCAAGTGGTGCTGCTCAAACCGTAGTTCTTTTATCCGCATTATTCTTAAGCTCAGGTAAGAGTACTGGGAAATATTTTTTAGCTTTTAGCTATATTTTCCTGGTTTCCTTTTCTCGTATTTATTTAGGACTTCATTTTCCCAGTGATATCTTAGGTGGCTTCTTGGTTGGTCTGGTTCTTTGGACACTTTATAAATATATCTGTCCTTTATTGGAAAATTTACGACCAGGTGTTCTTTTTCTAATCAGTCAGCTTGTGATTATCCCAATTTTATTTTACGATGCTTCATACATCCTGATTTATATCTGTAACATAGGCATAGCGACAGGTCTTTTAATAAGCTATTATTGTAAATTACCTTGGCACTCTCCTAGAAGTTATAAGGAGTATATTTTAAGAGCAGGTATAGGAATGCTTGGAGCCCTTTTCTGCTTTGGGCGGCTGGGTCCCATTCTTTCTATCTACTATTCAAACAGCTATTTTTTTCTGGGGATTTTTCTGCTGGGATTATGGATCAGTCTAGGAGCTCCTTTTATTTGTTCTAAAATTTTTCCAACAAGGAAAATAAAAAATGCGTAAAATCATCTATTTTCTGATTTTCATTTGCTTAGTAGCAGGGTCTATTTTTTTGCTAAAAAAACCTGCTCCTTTATCTCAAACTTATTGTGCTTTCTGTGATCCTGCAGTTTTAAATAGACAAGCCTTTTACCAGGACGATCTTGTTCTTGCGCTATATACACATAAACCGATTTTACCAGGCCATTGCCTAATCATTCCTAAAAGACATGTAGAGAGATTTGAAGGGTTATCTAAAGAAGAAGAACTGCAAATGAGTGAGCTCATTAAAAAGGTAAATCAAGCAGCAATGAAGGTATTTGGAACCTCTGCTTATCTTCTTCTTCAAAAAAATGGTCGTGAAGTGGGACAAACAGTTCCTCATGTGCATTTTCACTATGTTCCACGTAAGGCAGGGGATAGTTCAGGTTTGAAATTCATCCTAAAGATGTATTTAGCGAATTTTCGAGAACCCATTAGTTCTGCAGAAATGCAAGAGGCGGTAGAGAAAATGAAACAGTCTATGGAGTAATAAGATGTATATTAATCGATAAGTTTTTTGATTAAAATATTTGCTAGATCTATAATGACCCCGTTAATTTTTTTTATTCCAAACTTGGGAGTCTTTATGATGGTTAGTTCTTGCAAGATAGCTGCTCAACTGCAGCGAGTCTGTCTTCTTTTGAAAACTCCAAAGCCTGAAGCTACGACGGCATACTATACTGCAATTAATTCTCTTATATCTAACAGTGTAGATCCTATCTCACGGAGAATACATATAGCGATCCTACCATCTGATACAGCTCAGGCCGGATTTGTCTTTGTGGAAGACAAAGAGGTAAGTGAAATCCAAGATCCTGACTCTCGTCCCATTCGTTTTTGTTCAGTAAACAGTGACCTTTTTATCCGATCAATTTCTCTTCCTCCAGGCTTAATTGTCATATTGAGATCGCCTTCTATCGAAAAGACTAAAGAATTTTATGCTAGCTATAAAAAATGTCAAGAAGAACAACATGATAAGGGTCCTAAGCATTATAGTATTGATTGGGTAGGGCCTTTTACAGAAATCTATCCAGAACGGAAGGTTCTTCCTGTAGGAGCAATGGAATTTATTTATCAGGTACCCAATTTGAGTGCTATTCTTGAACAAGTAAAAAAAACCCAACTCAACCCAATTTCTTTAGATAATTCTCACATTTTAATAAGTGATCCAGATGGGCGCCAAATGAAAATCATAGCGGTTTCTAAGTAAAAGGGTTGTGTTAATATGACAAGTATTTCAGCATGCAATCCAAATGAGCTTCCTTTGGCATTAATCGTTGGGGGTGGGCCGGCAGGATTAGTAATGGCAAACCTCTTACAGCTATATCAAAACAAGTTTTGTTTAATTGAGCAACGAACCTCCCCTTCAGATTTAAGTAAAGCAACTGGAGTGCATAAAAGCACACTCAAGTTGCTGGATAAATTAAATCTGATCGATAAAATTACTGAGCGCTCCATCGAATTAAATGGAAATAATCTGTATGTAGAGAGAAAGCTTACTCAAAAGATTGTTTTTGAACAGGGAAGAGATCTTAATGATAAAAATATTTCAATCGATCAATCTATTTTGGAAGAGATTCTTCAAAATAATTTGACAAGTTCAAATAAAGATATCAGATGGGGAAAAAAACTTGTTAGTTTTGAGCAAAGTGAAGATTCTATTACAGCTACTGTTCAAGATGTGGTGACAGGAGTTATGGACTTAATTTCTGCAAGGTTTTTAGTAGCTGCTGACGGAACGAAGAGTACTGTTCGAAAAGAAATGGGTATTTTGTTTGAAGGAGTAACCACTTCTGAGATTTCATTCACTTTTGATGCAAAAGTCATTACTCCATTTTATACAAATGAAATGGCTATGTTTACCAAAGGATTAGATCGTTTGGTTGTTGTTCCATTGCCAGAAGACCTATACAAAATTTCCGGCAGAGTTTCAGACTCTTGGGTTCAGTTGCATAGATCCAAGCCTTATCAGGAGCTTACTGCTATAGTACTGGAAAGATCTGATATTAAAATTGATCCACAAACAATTAGAGGGGTCAGCTTTTATCATACAGCATCTAGAATCGCTACTTGCATGAAGGATAGAAGGGTTTTTCTCATTGGAGATGCCGCACATGTGTTTTTTCCAGCAGGAGGATATGGATTGAACGTGGCCATTGAAGATGGATTTTCTCTTGCTTGGCGCTTAAATTTAGTGCAAAAAAAAATTTTTAATAGCGTGATATTGGATGATTTTTCTAGAGAAAGACTTGAGAATGCCCAGAAAATTCAAGCCGACTCAAATCAAAAAAAGGCAGATTCTGAAAAAATAACCTCTTCTACAAAAAAACCTGTTAAAGAAATGCAGATTTATAATCAAGCTGCAAGCGATTCTTCTTTTGTAAGGGTTGATGCATTTTTTTCTATAAATAGATTGAAAGAAAGTTCTCGTTTAGTTCAGAAAAACTCGGGATTTTCTTTATTAGTTAATACGACCTCGGAGGAGAATCTCACTGCTTTACATCAATTTTCAAGACAAATGCAAGCAGATTCAGGGCTCACTTTTCGGGTAATTCAACTTATAAATGAAGAAACTTCCTTAATACCTGATGAAACCTTGTGTTTGATTAGGCCCGATAATTTTGCAAAGATCCTTCCTTTAAGTCTGGATAGTGTTGGTAAGAGCTTAGGTTGTTCTAACAGTCTTCTAGGCTAGAGGACTTTGTCTAGGGTTTTTCCAAAAAGAAGGAATAGCATATATTTAATTATAAAACGCAAGCTAAGGGTTTTTAATGGATAGAAAAGAAAAAGTTCCTTTAATTGGTTTAGGCACATGGGAGTTATCAGGTAAATCTTGTATTTCTACGGTGAAAATGGCTTTAGAACTGGGATATCGCCATATTGATACAGCACTGATTTATGAAAATCATCGAGATATTGCAAAAGCTATTCATGGGTTTGATCGAGAAGAGTTATTCATTACCTCTAAATTTTTTCTAGATCAAAAAAGCGCTGAAGAAAGCTGTGATCTGGCTCTACAAGAACTACAATTGGATTATCTGGATTTATTTCTAATTCACTGGCCTGATCGAGAAAAGCCCATGGCAAAAGTTCTAAAAGAGATGGAAAAATTAAAAAAGCAGGGGAGGGTTCATCATATTGGCGTGAGTAATTTTACCATACACCATTTGCAAGACGCGATAGATAATGGTATTCGGATTGATTACAATCAAGTGGAGTTTCATCCTTATCTTTATCAAAAAGAACTGTGGCAATTTTGTCAAAACCATCAGATCGGTTTAATTGCTTATCGTCCTTTGGGTAAGGGAGAACTTGTCCAAGAGGAGGTATTTAAAAAGATAGGGGATAAATACCAAAAAACACCCGCACAAATTATCTTGAAATGGCTGATTCAAAAAGAGATAGCAGTGGTGGTTAAAGGTTCTTCTAAACAACACTTACAAGAAAACTTTCACGTGTTTGATTTCTTTTTACATCCTGAAGATATGAAAAAGATTGATGAATTAAATCGAAATCAACGGTTTTGTGAAACCGATTATTCTGACTTTAATTATTAAAAGTTGTTCAAGAAAATATGACTACACTGTAAACTTAACTGGTTGTTTCAAATAATAGTCCTTCATTTGCTAATGATTATGCATGTGGACATAACGGAGGATGCAATTATGGATGAAATGGAATGGATATTAAATCTTTTTGGGCCATTGATTTTAGGACCGTTTCTTATCGAATATGGTCTTAGCAGATGGCAACGCAGACCATTTTCCATTAAGAAAGTTTGGTTAATCTTTGTAATTGGTTTTGGAGCTGGATGCCTTTTAAAAGGAAAAATTTAACTTTCTTTTTAATTGGGTATTAGAGTTGTTCAAAGCTGAAATTAGGAGGCCCACTGAAAAAGTGGGTCCTCCTCTTTTTAAATTAGCCCCCGCGAGCTACATCTCTTTGAGGAGTTGGAAGAGTTGCCTTATGACTGAGTTTAACTTGGCCGCGATCATTAATATCTAAGACTTTAACCTCAATGATATCGCCTAGTTTTACTACATCTTCTACATTTTGAACTCTACTATAAGAGAGCTCAGAGATGTGACAGAGGCATTCTCTGCCATAAATCTCTACAAAGGCACCAAAATTAACAATGGATACCACTTTCCCTTTATAAGTTTTTCCAATCTCTACATCAGTTGTTAGATTGTGAATCATTTCTTTTGCTCTGTTCATCGATTCGCTATTGGTGGATGCAATGCTAACGCGGCCACTATCATCAATATCGATTTGAGCACCGGTTTCTTCAATAATGGCGCGAATTTGCTTACCTGCTGGTCCAATTAACGTTCCAATTTTTGAAGGTTTAATCATAACGGTTTCAATACGCGGAGCGTAGGAGGAAAGATTTTCTTTAGATTTAGGACATGCTTCCAGCATTTTGTGTAAAATGTGAAGTCTTCCCTGCTTAGCTTGAGCTAGAGCGGCTTGCATAACCTCGATGGTAATCCCTTCTACTTTAATATCGAGTTGGAAAGCGGTTATTCCTTCCATATCTCCTGCAATTTTAAAATCCATATCGCCTAAAGCATCTTCTACTCCAAGAATGTCGGAAAGAATAGCAAACTTTGTCTCTTCTAAGATTAATCCCATAGCAATTCCTGCAATAGGTCTTTTAATCGGTACACCTGCATCCATTAGAGCTAGGCAACACCCACAAACAGACGCCATGGAAGAAGAACCATTGGATTCTGTGATATTTGATTCTAAGCGAATGACGTAAGGGAATACATCTATGGAAGGAATGGTCTTTGCTAATGAGCGCTCTGCTAATTTACCATGGCCAATTTCTCGTCTTCCAGGAGCTCCTAAGCGTCCTACTTCACCAACTGAAAAAGGAGGGAAAAAGTATTGTAAATAAAAGCGATTGGACAGCTCTCCATCTAAGTTCTCAGAGCGTTGAGCCATATTTTCTCCGCCAAGCGTACAAACAGATAAGGATTGGGTTTCTCCTCTTGTGAATAAGGCACTGCCGTGTGTGCGTGGTAAAAAAGAAGGTTTAATATCAATAGCGCGAACTTGATCTGATCTTCTACCGTCAGCACGTATGTTTTCATCTAAAATCATTTTACGTAGAAGTTCAGCTTGGATTTTTTTGAACGCGCTTTTAATCTCTACTTCTGTGTAGACAAGATCTTTATCAGAAGTATATTGGGTGAGCATTTCTGTAAATAGTGCTTTAACAGTAGACTCTCTGTCTGATTTTTCTTTAATCCTTAACGCAGTATTTAGATGAATACTTGTTTTTTCGCGCATGTCATCGATCAAATCTGTCGATAAGAGCTTTAGTTCTCCAAGGACTTTGGGTTTGCCGATCTGTGTTTGCCACTTAACTAGAGTTTCGCAGATGATTTTAATGGCAGAGTGTCCTTTTTCTATAGCTGCTAAAACCTGTTCTTCTGTAAGAAAATCAGCATATCCTTCGATCATTAAGATAGCTTCTTCTGTTCCGGCTAACATGAGATCTAATTTAGAGGATTTCTGTTCTTCCACAGTTGGATTAATGATAAATTTTCCATCAATCATTCCAACGCGTACAGCTCCAATGGGTTTAATTAAAGGAATGTCAGAAATGACAAGTGCTGCTGAAGCTGCACAAATAGCTAAAGGATCAGGTGCATTTACTCCATCATAGGATAATACATAAGAGAGGACTTGAACTTCATTAAAATATCCCTTTTCAAATAGGGGCCTTAAGGGCCTATCAATTAAGCGACTCATAAGGGTTTCTCTTTCTGTAGGGCGTCCTTCACGCTTAATAAAACCGCCTAAAGTTTTTCCTGAAGAAGAAAATTTTTCCTGATAATCTATACGTAAAGGAAGAAAATCTGTTTCTGCAGAAGGTTTAGATCCTTGACAAGCAGTGCTTAACAAAACAGTTTCTCCGCAAGTTAAAAGAACTGCACCATTTGCTTGACGAGCTACTATGCCTGTTTCAAATTTTATGGTTTTTCCTTCTTCAATAGAGACAGTTATTTCCTGATGGTCGAATTGCATGAGATGTTATCTCCTTAAAATAGTTTTTTAGTGGGGGCTGCTTTAGTTGGAGGATGAATTGACCATTTCTTAAGAAGAGAACTCTTCCTAAGAGATGGGCACTTCATCGATTCGTCAACTAAAATATTACCCTGAAAAGACAAAAGCTTAAGTAAAACTATAGCAAGAAGAAAGATATGCAACAAGTCAAATGCAGAGCTTTTAAGAGTCTTAAGGTATTAAAGAGAAAAAACCGCTAAGCGAAGAGTCCTAGCGGTTAGGATATAAGCACTCAAGAATTTGCGACTTTAAAGTTTTGAACGCAAGTTTAGTCGTTTGACTAAACTTTGGTATCGCTGAGTATCAGTGGAATTGAGATAGTCAAGAAGCTTACGCCTCTGACCAATAAGCTTCACTAAGGTAAGTCTGGAAACATAATCCTTGGACTCACACTTAAGATCCTTGGATTCACGATCAAGATGCTCAGTAATTTCTAAAATTCTTTCTGTAAGGATAGCAATTTGTACATCTGCTGATCCAGTATCTTTTTCATGCAATTGAAACTTCTTCGTGATCTCTTCTTTGGTACCTTTATCTAAAGACATTATAAAAAATCTCCCGTAAAGATTGAGAGTTAAAACAAATAGGCAAACTTTAAATTGTAAAGCATAGGCCCCATTATAACGCAAACCTGTAATGAGAGCAACAGAAAAGCCTTTTTATAGATGATTTTTGCCTTTTTAAAAAATTGCTTAGCATTGTTTTAAAGTCGCGTATTCTTCTGTATATATTGATTTAAGAAATTTTTACAGCTAGAATTTTTATAGAAAAACCTTGATATTTGAGTTTCTTAAATGACTTTAAGGTTTTTGTGGAAGACGATATTAAATTTATGAAAAAAGCGCTGATAGAAGCAAAAAAGGCCTATAAAAGACAAGAGGTTCCTGTAGGTGCTGTGCTTGTATTAAATAGTCAGATTATTGCGCGAGGCTACAATCAGACAGAAGGTAGATCAGATCCAACCCAGCATGCAGAAATCATTTGTTTACAAAAGGCTTCAAGAAAGCTCAAAAATTGGCGCCTTTTGCAAGCCACTCTTTATTCTACTTTAGAGCCTTGCTCTATGTGTGCTGGAGCCTTATTACAAGCCCGTGTTGCTCGTCTTGTATGGGGAGCTCCTGATAAGCGCTGTGGAGCAAATGGAAGCTTTGTAAACCTATTTTCTTTAAAACATCCTTTTCACCAAATTATGATAACCTCTGGTATTCTGGAGCAAGAGTGCTCAGAGATTATGATTCATTTTTTTAAACAGAGAAGGGAGGAAAGAGATGGAAAGTGTTTTTGATGATTTAATTAAGTTTCAAAAAAAAAGATTACTTAGCTGCGCGCAAAGAATTGTTCCTGGGATTATCGAAGACGACCTTCTGCAACCCAACGATTTCCCCAGTCTTGAGCTGCATCCTCATTTTCGATATGAAGAAGGTGTGCTTGAGGGATTATTAACAGCTCGTATGGCCTATTTATCTTTAGCTAAGAGCTCTTAAATTCTTGTTTTTAAATGAAAAAGCAATTAAATTACATGATCAAAACCTATTTTTCTCTTAAGGAGTTATTATGAAAAAGAAAGGACACCCTCCCTATCAAGAAGTCTTATTTGTTGATTCTGCAACTGGATTTTCTTTCGTTTGCGGCAGTACCTTGCAGTTAAAGGAAAGACAAATCTATGAAGGAAAGGAATATCCTGTATATAAAGCCCCTATTACTTCTGCATCTCACCCATTTTTTACAAAAGACAAAAAATTGGTTGATTCTGAGGGAAGAGTGGGTAAGTTTGTTAATCGATATGCTAAAAAAGTAAAGCCAAAACAAGAAGATGATACAGAGATTGTTGAGGCTAAGGTCAGCAAAAAAGCCAGTTCTAAAAAAACAAAAAAAGCGTAAATCAAGGTCATTTAGGTAGCACATGCAAGAGCAAATGCGTAAGCTTCTTTTTCGGTTTGAACAAGTAGAGGAATTACTGGCTCAAGCAGATGTGCTCTCTGATCAAAAGCGTTATCAAGAACTCGCTCAGGAGCACTCCTATCTATCGGATATAAAAGATAAATGGCTGCTTTGTGAAGATCTGCAAAGACAACTAGAAGAAAATCAAAGCTTGTTAAAAGAAGAGAAAGATCTTGTTTTTGCAGATTTTATTCGACAAGAAATAGTGGAGTTAGAAAAAAAGATCTCTGTTTCTACTTCTGATTTAAATCATTTATTGATCCCTCCTGATCCTCTTGATAGCCGTAATGTTATTTTAGAAATGAGAGCTGGTACAGGAGGCGATGAAGCAGCTATTTTTGTCGGAGACTGTGTTAGAATGTATAAGCTATATGCAGATTCTAAAGGTTGGAAGCATGAGCTTTTATCTTGCACCCCCTCTGAAATGGGTGGTTTTAAGGAATATTTTATGGTTCTTTCTGGTCATAATGCATACAGATGTTTGCAGTATGAGGCAGGAACTCATCGCGTTCAAAGAGTTCCTAAAACTGAAGCACAGGGACGAGTACACACATCAGCGGTTACCGTTGCGATTTTAGTTGAACCGGATGAGAACGAAAAAATTATTTTAGATGAAAAAGATCTCAAAATCGATACATATCGAGCTTCAGGAGCTGGCGGCCAGCACGTAAATACCACAGATTCAGCTGTGCGCATTACCCATATTCCAACTGGGCTTGTTACCTCTTGTCAAGAAGAACGTAGTCAACATAAAAATAAAGATAAAGCAAAACGCCTCTTGGTGGCTAAACTTGCAGAAAGAAAAAAACAGAAAGCAGAATCGGAAATGGCTTCCCTTCGAGCCTCTCAAGTGGGAACAGGGGATCGTTCAGGAAGGATTCGCACGTACAATTTTCCTCAAAATCGTGTAACGGATCATCGCATCGATTTAACCCTTTATAAACTTAATTTGATTATGGAAGGGGATCTTGATGAAATTATTAGCGCTTTAATTGCTTATTTTTATCAGAAAAAACTCGAGAGTGTTGGAAATCAATTTTCATGAAATCTTTAGGCGAAGTTTTGCAAATAGCCACACAATTTTTGCAGCAAAAAGAAATTGTGCAAGCTAGGCGTTCTGCAGAAGATCTTTTAGCTTTTGTATTAAAAAAATCTCGACTAGATCTTTATTTGCAATTTGATTTGCCCTTAGAAGAAAAAGAACTGGAGCATTTTCGCTCCTTGATTAAGCGTTTATCTTTAAAAGAACCTATAGAATATATTTTAGGTAAAATTGAGTTTTATAACTGTCTTTTTTCTTTGAACCCTTCTGTTTTGATTCCTCGACCAGAAACAGAAATCTTGTTAGATCATATTTGCCGAAAAATGGAAAAGGAAGAAAAAAAACCGCAAATTGCCTGGGATATTTGTACAGGGTCCGGCTGTTTAGGCATTGCTCTAAAAAAAAAATTTTCATTTATAGATGTAACTCTTTCGGATCTTTGTCCGGATGCTTTACATGTAGCTCATTTAAATGCCAAGCAAAACCAAGTAGAAGTAGAGGTTTTATTAGGGGATTTGCTAAAGCCGTTTAAAGGAAAAAAAGCAGATCTTATCATTTGTAATCCCCCTTACATTTCTTTATCTGAATATGACGCATTAGATCTTAGCGTAAAAGGATTTGAACCAAGACAAGCTCTTGTAGCGGAAGAGAATGGACTGTTGTTTTATCGTCTTTTGAGTCAGCAGTTACCTCTATTTTTACATAAAGGGGCAAAGGTTTATTTAGAAATAGGGGCTACGCAAGGGCAAAAAATAAAAGAATTATTTGGCTTCTCATGTTGGACACAGGCTTTTATAGAAAAAGACTTGAGTGGTCATGATCGTTTCTTTTTCCTTGAATTTGAATCTTAATCCGCTTATCCTAAAAGGCAGTATTTTTTTGTTGTAATGGTATAGGATATGTTTGATTCATTAACCCAAAAGTTTCAAGGGATTATTGCTTCTCTAAAAGGAAAAAAAACCTTAACAGAAGGTAATATAACCGATGCTGTAAGACAGGTGAGAATGGCTCTTTTGGATGCAGATGTAAACTACTCTGTTGCAGGAAGCTTTGTTAGAAGGATCCAAGAAAAAGCTCTTGGGAAAGACATACTTAAAGCAGTCTCTGCCAGCGAGCAATTTATTAAACTTGTTCATGATGAGCTTGTTTTGTTTATGGGACAGCAAGAAAATCCCCTTGTATTGCAAGAAAAACTAACAGTTATCATGCTATGCGGGCTCCAAGGTTCTGGCAAAACAACACAGTGTGCAAAATTAGCTTATTACCTAAAGAAAAAATACACCAGTAAGAAGATTCTTTTAGCTGCCTGTGACCTGCAAAGGCCAGCTGCAGTGCAGCAGCTTAAAAAACTTGCAGATGCAATAGAAATACCGGTTGTTACTTTAAATCAAGAGATAGATCCTATTAAAGTAGCAAAGACTGCAAAAGAAAAAGCTGTTTCAGAAGAATTTGATGTTCTAATCATTGATACAGCAGGAAGATTGCATATCGACGAAGAATTAATGCAGCAGCTCATAGAAATTAAGAGAGTCGTTAAACCACAGGAAATACTTTTTGTAGCAAGTGCAGCTACTGGGCAAGATGCTGTAAAAACAGCTCTGGAGTTTGACAAGCACGTGCAGATTACTGGGACCATCTTAACTATGTTAGATGGCAGCTCACGAGCAGGAGCAGCTATCTCCATCCAAGAGGTAACAAAAAAACCTTTAAAATTTGAAGGGATTGGAGAAAAAGTTAGCGATCTGCAGATTTTTAATCCTCACTCTATGGCAGATCGAATCTTAGGGATGGGAGATGTAATTAATTTTGTACGTAGAGCTGAAGAGGTTACAAGCAAAGAAGAAGCAGAAGCTCTAGAAAAAAAGATGTTAAAAGGCTCTTTTACTTATGCTGATCTTTTAAAGCAAATGAAGCTGATCAATAGCATGGGCCCCCTTAAGAGCTTATTAAAAATGTTTCCAGGCGGGGCAGAGTTTGCGAATATGGATTTTGATGAAAAAGAGTTTGTTCGCCGATCTGCGATTATTTCTTCTATGACAGAAAAAGAACGTTTGGAAAAAGTGGAATTAGTGCCTAGTCGCAGAAGAAGAATTGCAGATGGGAGTGGAAATTCTGTCGATGAAGTGAACCGTGTGATTAAAGAACATAAAAGATTGAAACAGATCTTTAAAGACATGCCAAGCTTACAACAAAAAATGGCAAAAAACAAAACCCCATCTCCTTTTAAGGGATGGAAGTTTTAAAGAATAAAGAGGAACCTTATGGCATTAAAAATTCGTTTCAGACAACAAGGATCTGCAAATAGGCGAACATATCGTTTAGTATTAGCAGATGGGAGAGAAAGACGCGATGGCAAATATATTGAGAAATTTGGTTGGTATGATCCTTCCAAAGCAACAAATGACTGCCTATTAGATGAGACAAGAATTAAGTATTGGATTGATCAAGGAGCACAGTTTACCCCTGATGCCGAAGCTTTAATTGCGCGTGCTCTTCCTGAGCTAATGCAAGAAATTCGTTTAAAAGAACAAAACCGTCTTGTTAAACAAGCTAAGAAAAGAAGAGCTAGAAAAAAGCAACCTGTAGCAACTGCTTAAAATTTTCCTACTATGCAGATTGATATTCTCTCTCTTTTCCCTGAGTATTTTGAAGGGCCTTTTAAAGTAAGCATTTTGAAAAAAGCTCAGGAAAGAGGGCTTATAAATATCAATCTCATAAATATTCGCGATTTTGGTGAAGGCAGGTGGAAAAAAGTAGATGATCGTCCTTATGGTGGCGGCCCTGGAATGATTTTAATGCCAGGTCCTGTAACTAAGGCGATTCATAGTGTAAAAAAAGAAAATACTCATGTGGTTTACCTCTCTCCTCAAGGGAAGTTATTAGATGTAGAAACCTGTCAACGGCTAGCTGCGTATCCTCACTTGGTATGTATCTGTGGACATTATGAAGGGATTGATCAGAGAGTGATTGAAATGCAAGTAGATGAAGAGATTAGTATTGGAAATTATATTCTTACCAATGGCTGCTTAGCATCTATTGTCCTTGTAGATGCAGTTTCACGATTTATTCCTGGTGTTTTAGGAAATGAAGACTCTTTGTTAGATGAATCATTCCAAGAAGATGGAGTTTGCGAAGGACCATGCTATACAAGACCTGAGGTGTTTGAAGGAAAATGTGTGCCTAAAGTTCTTTTGAGTGGTAACCACGCTGAAATTCGAAAATGGAAGAAAAAGTTAAGAACAAGATATATTAGTTGAAAAGGAAATACAATGATTCAAGATATGTTAATACAGTCAATTGATGAAGATCAATTAAAAACCGATCTTCCCGTGTTTTGTGTAGGTGATACAGTTCGTGTGCACCAACGTATTATAGAAGGAGAGAAAGAAAGAGTTCAGGTATTTGAAGGAATTGTAATAGCTCGTAAAGGAGCAGGTCTTTCAGAAACATTCACTCTTTATCGATATTCTTCAAGTGGAATTGAAAGAGTATTTCTCTTGCATAGTCCGCGAATCAATAAAATTGAAGTGATGAAAAAAGGTAGTATACGTAGAGCGAAATTGTATAATTTCCGCGGCAAGTCGGGTAAGGCAATAAAAGTAAAAGAACGGATATATAAAGCTCCAGCTAAAAGCTAAAGGGTTCCCTTTATGCTTCTTCAAAGCGAGTATAATCGACTTGAGAGAATGACGCAGTATGAGCGTGCTTTGTATAAACAAGGGTACGCTCGGCTAGCAGGGATTGATGAAGCGGGAAGAGGTCCTCTAGCAGGGCCTGTTGTAGCTGCTGCTTGTGTTTTGCCCAAAGGTATTCTTATTTGCGGAGTCGATGATAGCAAAAAACTAACAGCTGCTGAAAGATCTGCTATTTTTGCTGCACTTATCAAACTCGATGGTATTGATTATGCAATGGGAATAGTTTCATCAAAGATTATTGATCGTATAAATATTCTGCAGGCTACATTTGAAGCAATGAGAATTGCATTATCTGGTTTAAAGGCTTCCGCCGACTATCTTTTAGTTGATGGGAATCAATTTATACCCAAAGTTTTAACACCCGGTAAAGCTATTATTAAAGGAGATGCTAGTTCGCAGTCCATTGCAGCAGCCTCTATTTTAGCAAAAAAAACGCGAGATGACCTCATGCAAGACTACCATAAGCTATGGCCTGAATATGGATTCTCGCAGCATAAAGGATATCCAACAAAAAAACATTTAGAAGCTCTTGAAAGTTTTGGACCTTGCCCTATTCATCGTTTGAGCTTTGCTCCGTTAAAAATCCAAACATAGTTGCTTTCTATCAAAGAATTTTACATAATAATGTTCCATGATTAAGAGTATGACGGCTTACAGCCGATGCAGCAAAACCACCTCTGAGGGGCGTTATACATTAGAACTTCATTCAGTCAATCGCAAAATCATTGATTTTGCCATGTATTTGCCTAAAGATCTTTTGCAGTTTGATGTAGATTTACGTAAATGGTTAACTCAAGAGTTAGAGCGTGGACAAATTACTGTACGCCTTTTATTGCAACAGGATAGTATAAACGCAGATAGTAATTATATTTTGCAATTAAAAAAATCTAAGGAAAAATGGGAAAATATTTCTCATGAATTAGGGTATGACCCAGGCAAAACCATTGATTTTTCTTTTGTGGTTTCTCATTTTTCTCCACCCATTTACTTTAATCAAGCAGAAGAAGAAAAGATTAAAGCATTTTTATTTGAGCTCATGCAAGAGGGTTTAAAGCAGCTATTAAAAATGAAGTGCGAAGAAGGCAAAGCTATTGAGATTGACTTGCAAAATCGACTTAAAAGCATAGAAGAGGCTTTGCAAAAAATTCATCAAAAAAAAGAGATGCCTGTAGATAGATATCGTAAGAGAATTTTGAAGGTTTTAGAAGCTTATCAGGCAAGTTCTCCTGATTTAATGGAAAAAGCTGGTAGAGAAGTAGCTATTTTTGCTGAAAAAATGGATATTGCAGAAGAGCTTATGCGTTTGCATACCCATATTGTTCATTTTCGTAATTATTTAGTCGCTTCAGAAAAAGCGGTTGGTAAGATACTAGAATTTTTGATACAGGAAATGCAAAGAGAGATCAATACTTTAGGTAGTAAAGCAAACGATAGTGAAATCATCCCTTTGGTAATTTATATAAAAAGCGAATTAGAAAAAATGAAAGAACAAATTCAAAATGTTGAATAACATGCCACAACCTGTGTTATCAAATTTTTTAACTGGGTTTGTGTTTGTTTTAAGTGCTCCAGCTGGAACAGGGAAGACTACTCTTGTGCGGATGCTATCTAAGGAGTTTGATTCTATCGTAGAAAGTATTTCTTATACAACACGCCCCCCTCGCTCTAATGAGATAGATGGAAAGGATTATTTTTTTATTTCTGAAAAAGAATTTGCATCTAAAATAAAAGAGGGAGATTTTCTTGAATATGCAAAAGTCTTCGGGTATAATTATGGCACTTCCTGTGAATATGTAAATTCTCAGCAGAAAAGAGGCAAGCACATCTTCTTAGTGATTGATACACAAGGGGCAATGCAGCTAAAAGAAAAGAATTTTGTTGCAGTTTACATTTTCCTAAGCCCTCCTTCACTTGAAGTGCTTGAATCTAGACTTTTAAAGCGCAAGACAGAAAATAAAAAAACTCTAGCTCGAAGGTTATCCTGGGCAGAGCAAGAATTAAAAAAAATTAGTTATTATGACTACCATATTGTAAATGATTCTTTGAAGCATGCTTATGCTGTTTTACGCAGTATTATCATTGCAGAGGAACATCGTGTACGCCAACTTTCAACTTAAGGTTTTTTATGCCACCGCTGCCTAAACATCCTCTTACAAATGAGTATTTACGAGGATTATTTAAAAGTAATTTTGAATTGGCTAATCAAGTCATTGAATTAGCGCGTTTTTATATCCGTTCTGGTAGAGAAGTAAATTTAACAAAATTACTTGATGAAATTAAACGTAATCCTCAAAAAGATTATATTGAAGTATTAAGACAACTAGATTTTGAAGAATAATTACCATTTCATGCTTCAAAAAATTTTAATTACCTCTGCGCTTCCCTATGCAAATGGGCCTTTACATTTTGGTCATATTGCAGGAGCATATCTTCCTGCCGATTGCTATGCCAGGTTTATGCGTCTTTGCGGTCATGATGTTCTCTATGTTTGTGGATCGGATGAATATGGAATTGCAATCACTTTAAGTGCAGAGCTAGCTAAACACAGCCCTCAAGAACATGTGGACTTATTTCATGCGATCAATCAGCGTTTATTCGCTCAATTGAATTTTTCCTTTGACCATTATTCCCGTACGACTTGGCCAAAGCACAAAGAAACCACTCAGCAATTTTTCTTGGATTTATTACATAATGGCTATATTGAAGAAAGAACAACGAATCAGCTTTATTCAGAAAAAGAGAGCAAATTTCTAGCAGATCGCTACGTAATGGGGACTTGTCCTAAATGTCAGTTTTCTCAAGCAAGGGGAGATGAGTGTCAAAGATGTGGTGCAAGTTATGAAGCAACAGATCTTATACAGCCGGTTTCTAAGATTTCAGGCTTGCCTCTTGTATTAAAACCTACTACTCATTGGTTTTTGCGATTTGATCTTTTTAAACAAAAATTATCTAATTGGCTCCTTTCCAAGAATTGGAAACCCAATGTTTTGCATTTTGCAAGCTCTTATGTAGAAGACTTAAAAGAGCGCTCTATTACTCGTGATATGGATTGGGGAGTGCCTGTTCCTTTACCTAATGCTCAAGGGAAAGTATTCTATGTTTGGTTTGACGCTCCCATTGGCTATATTTCAGCTACTAAAGAATGGGCAGAGAATCAAGGAGAACCCGAGAAATGGAAAAAATATTGGTTTGATCCTGCAACAAAGCTTGTGCAATTCATTGGCAAAGATAATATTCCTTTTCACGCTTTATTTTTTCCTGCAATGATTATGGGGCAAAATCAACCTTATAAACTTGTCGATGAACTTCCTGCTAATGAGTTTTACAATCTGGAAGGAAAGCAATTCAGTAAGTCAGATGGTTGGTATATTGATCTGGAGCCCTTTTTCTCTTCTTTTTCAGTAGATCAAATCCGTTATACAATTGCTGCAAATGCACCAGAAACCCAAGATAGTGAATTTACTTGGAAAGATTTCCAAATGCGCTGCAATGTAGAGCTTTTAGGTAAATATGGAAATCTAGTAAATAGAGTGCTTGTATTTACTAAAGAGAAACTTTCTGCTAAAGTTCCCCCTAGATTAGAGCTGACGGAAGAAGATCGATTGTTTTTGGATAGGATCAAAAATATAGTCGGTCAAGCAGAAGCAGCTTATGCCTCTTTTCATTTAAGAAAGGCCTCACAGCTTATTATGGAATTAGCACAAGCAGGCAACGCTTACTTTGACTTGAAAAAACCTTGGATTTTAGCTCGTAATCAATCTACTTTTTCACAAATGCAGACAACCATTTCTTGTTGCCTTGAGTGCCTTAAAGCCTTAGCGCTCATTTCTTGCCCCATTATTCCCCAAAGTGCACAAAAGATTTTCTCGATGCTTGGATTTGAAAGTTCCTTAGAAAAAGCCAATTGGTATCAGGTTTTAGAATCAGCTATTGCTGTAGGTACAGCTTTGCCCGAGCCTAAGATTTTATTTAATAAAATAGAGGATGAAACCATTGTGGAACAGCAGAAAAAACTTTATTCTCATGCTCTAGAAAAAAAGAATGTAGAGGTTTCTATTGATGATGTGCGCAAATTAGATTTACGAGTAGCGCAGATCATAGCCGTAGAAAGGGTTCCTAAATCTAAAAAACTGTTAAAGCTTTCCTTAGATTTAGGAACTGAAAAAAGACAAATTGTTTCTGGAATTGGTGAAAAAATAACCGATTTAACTTCTTTAATTGATAAAAAAATAGTGATCATTGCCAATCTAAAGCCCACTAAAATCATGGGAATTGAAAGCCAAGGGATGTTATTTGCTGCTGATGCAGAACAAGGACCCGAGCCTTTAGAAGTATCTTTAGCTGCAATTGGTGCAAAAGTTAGCTAGCTTCTTTAAGACCATTTCGAATGGGGAATTTTATTCTATTAAATATTTGACTATATATTCACAGATATTCCAAACTGGTTCCACTTCTTTTCTTTGAGAAGACAAACCAAGGAGCAGTCATGTTAAGCCCCATAAAAGCATTTGATCATATGAATTCCACTATTCAAAGAATCACAGGGTATTCTTTTTCTCTTTCCCATGTTCGCCAAAATATAAATAAAGTAGCTCTTCCAGCTATTGCTTTAGTAGCAGGAATGTATATGTCGGCTGCTAATGCAGATTTTAAGTGTTATGGAAGAGATTTTGATGGCGATTGCGAAGGCTTTTGTACTAGATTTAATCAAGAGTTGAGTCAATATAATCGTGAAGTGAATAGACGTAGTATTTCCTTTGAATTTCCTAACTGTTCTTCTTCTTGCCAGGAAGATTGCTTTGATCTGTGGAATACGACTATGTGGATGAATGCCAAGTAAGTTATTTTATAAATAATTCATTAAATAATCCGCCCTACACATTATAGATAAGCTAATTAATGAAATCATGTGTAGGATGGTTTATTAAATATTGTTCTAAAAACCATTAAATTTTCTTCTTGTAAAAAAAAGTTATAATCAAGGAGCAGTCATGTTAAGCCCCATAAAAGCATTTGATCAACGCCAGTTTAATTTAAGGCGTCTTTAAACTCCTGAGAATCAGTCCTTCTTCTTACCCTGTGTGTTATTTTCTCTCCACTCAACTACACTTCATACCAAATCAATAGGTAAAGCTTACAAATTTTTCATAGAAAGCCTCTTTTCTCATAGAGCGCTTATGTTAAACTGGCGTAAATCCCTGTTTTTTTGAATCATAGGTCATAAAAATATGGACAAAAAAACCATTAAGGTAATACTTTTGTGTCATGAAAAAGATTTCTTGTTGTTGTTAAATTATCCAATCCTTTTTACTATCTTATCTAGTACTTTTATTGAAAAAAAATTATGCAAAACAAGAAGTCTTTATTATTTTTATTGGGGTCCATTTTTCTAGGGGTTATTACAGGCCTTCTTGGGCAAGAATTACTTCTAAAGGGGGCGGAAATCACAGCTGCTCTATTTATGAATTTTTTGAAGCTGTTGAGCGTTCCCATTATTTTTTTGTCGATTACCTCTACGCTTTCTGGAATGAAAAGCCAGTTGGAAATAAGTAATCTTGGCAGAAGGGTGTTTACCTATACGCTGCTTACAACCGTTATTGCAGCAACTGTCGGTCTTATACTTTTCTTTATCATACAACCGAGTGCTAAAATAAGCATAACAGAGGCGACTCAGATCGCTAAAGCACCTACAGATACTTATCTGTCTTTTTTATGGAAAATTGTACCTAGCAATATCGTGCAGGTTTTTCTAGAGAATAACGTAATAGGCACGGCTTTCATTGGATTTATTATGGGAATTGCAGCTACATATCTACCGGAAGATAACCGAATTTCTGTGCATCAGATTTTTTCTTCATTTTTCAAGCTAATCTTAAAAGTTACTGAAGGGATTGCTTATCTCATTCCTTTAGGAACATGGGCTTTTACAGCTCTTATGTTTAAAGATCTTAATCATACCAATAGTTTTAAACATCTAGGATTGTACCTGCTAACAGTTGTTGGTGCTAATCTTGTGCAAGGATTTGTAGTCTTGCCTTTATTGTTAAAATACAAAAGGATTTCTCCTTTAAAGCTAGCAAAAGCTTCTTTTGCAGCTTTAAGCCTTGCTTTTTTTTCTAAATCTTCCAATGTAACTCTACCGGTTACCTTAAAATGCGCGGAAAAAGGAGCTGGAATCCATCCTAAAGTTGCGCATTTTTCTCTTCCGTTATGCACGATTATTAACATGAATGGATGTGCTGCTTTTATCTTAATCACCGTGCTTTTCTGTTCTACTATTCATGGCCATGTTTTTGGTTTATTGGATTTAGGGATATGGGTTGTGTTATCAACGCTTGCGGCAATTGGAAATGCAGGAGTTCCTATGGGGTGCTTCTTTCTAACAAGTATGTTTTTAATAGGGATGGATGTTCCTCTTAACACAATGGGTCTTATTTTACCTTTTTATGCCTTTATAGACATGATAGAGACCAGCTTAAACGTATGGTCTGATTTAAGTGTAACAGCAATTGTAGATCAAGAGTGCACCCATTTAGAAGCTTTACCTGTAAAAGAATAAGGATCATATGAAACTACTACTTTCTAAGCCTCGAGGATTTTGTGCAGGAGTTGTACGAGCCATTGAAACAGTAGAAAAGGCACTGAAGATGTGGGGTTCTCCCATCTATGTAAAGCATGAAATTGTTCACAATAAGCATGTAATTGAGAGTCTTGAAAAACAAGGTGCTGTATTTATTGAGGATCTAGAGTTAGTGCCTTGTGGCTCTTATTTGATCTATTCTGCACATGGAGTGGCTCCTGAGGTGCGTGCGCAGGCTAAAAAAAGGAATCTGATAGAAATAGATGCTACATGTGGCTTGGTTACAAAGGTGCATTCAGCTGTAAAAAGATATGCGCAAAAAGGCTACCAGATTATTTTAATTGGCCATCGTAACCACGTGGAGACCATAGGCACTTCAGGAGAAGCCCCTGAAGTGACAACTGTTGTAGAATCTCTAACAGATGTAGAAGCTTTATGTTTTTCCAATGAGCCTTTATTTTATACCACGCAAACTACATTGAGCTTAGATGATGTAAAAGAAGTAACACAGGCGTTAATTGCCAAATATCCTCATATTGAAACCCTGCCTAGCTCTTCTATTTGCTATGCTACAACTAATCGCCAGATGGCCCTTCGTAGTATTGTAGATTGTTCAGATCTTATTCTAGTAGTAGGAGATCCTAGAAGCTCTAATTCCAATAGATTATGTGAAGTGGCGCATTTGCGCAATGTGCCCTCTTATCTAATAAACACAGAACATGAGATCGATCCTAAGTGGCTACAAGCGGTTAAAGTGCTAGGCTTGACAGCAGGCGCATCTACCCCTGAAGATGTTGTGCAAAGATGTATAAGGAAGCTGCAGGAATATGGAGTTAAAGAAATCGAAGATATTATCTATACAGTAGAAGATGTCTATTTTCATTTACCCCGTCAACTTGCATAATATCAAACTATTTATATCAAACACTAAAGTTAGTATAATATTATAAAACTATTATAGAAGGTATTACTCAGGGCGATTTAACTAAAATTTTTTGACACCTCTCTGCAGAAAATAATTGCCAAAACTCCCTTTAAGTATCCAGAGCCAAAAGTTGCTGCTCGTCTCACAGCAGCAAGTCCTCTATTTGGATCAGC
>JBAUFS010000059.1:0-4996 GCA_049679255.1 Candidatus Rhabdochlamydia sp. | reverse complement strand
GTTATTATGGGCAAGAAGATGTTTTAGCGATGATTTTACAATCTACGCCTGTAGATCAAAGAGAGATGAAGGGGAATCATGCATTGCATTTAGCTTGTATGCAAGGACACGCATCTTGTATCAAAATACTGATGAAAGCCGGTTTCTCTTCCAAAACCTCTAATCGATTGGGAAAAACTCCTCAAGATCTTGCAAAAGATCAGGTGCTTGTTCTTCATGCTTTAAAAAATGAAAAAAACTCTTATCCAACTCCTATTGAGAAATTTGTTCAAGCGCTTAAGCAAAAAGCAGGTATAGAAAAAATACAACAATGCATGGAACAGATTCCCCAAGGAGAAAAGATTTTTATCGATCTTGAAGGGAAGAAGATTTGGGGCACTCCCTTGCAGCTCCTGATTCGCTTTTCTGAACATAAGTGGTTTATTTCACGATTACTAAATTCCCTTGAAATAGATCCCAACCTTCCTGATAGCGAAGGCAACACGCTTGCTCATTTGCTGGTATTAGCAGGCGTGAACTTGCTAGAGATGGATCAGTTGCAACTACATCTGCCCAACCATCAAGGACAAACGCCTTTACATCTTGCAGCTGGCAAAAAGAATATAGGTACTGTTAAGGAGCTAATCAGAAAACTGCCAAAAGAAGAGCTCAACGCAATAGATCAAAAGGGAAGAACTCCTATTTTTTCTGCTATTGAGAACAAGCAAATAGAGTCTCTTCGTTTACTTATTGAAGCAGGTGCAGATCTTAATCATTGGGATAATCAATTAACCACACCGCTTCTTTTAGCCTGTGAAAAACGTTCATTAGCAACGGTTCGGATACTTAATGAAAACGGAGTGAATCTCAATCAAATAGGCTCGGTGAAGCAAGTAACAGCTTTACATTTTTTAATAAGAAAAGGACAAACAGAAATAGCGCGTTATCTAATTATGCAGGATGCAAATCCTCATGTTTTGACAGGCAAAGGCATATCTGCTCTTCATTTAGCAGCAGAAATGGGAAATACAGAACTTCTCTATTTATTAAGAGCTAAAGGTGTTTCCTCGGATCTAAGAGATAAGGCTGGCTGGCAAATAAAGCACCGAGCTGCTTTTCAAGGAAAGACTGCTGTCTTAGAAGCTGTTTCTGATTTGCAAAAAGGGCTTATGGACGCATCTTTAGATATTCCTTTAGAGCTCTTGGAAAAAAAAGAAGATAAAAAAAGCTTAGAAGGAGCAACTGCTTTACATATAGCAGCCTATGCTAATCAACCAGAAACCGTAGATTGGCTGCTTAGTCAAGGCGCTGATCCTGAGATTAAAACTACAAGCGGAAAAGATTCCCTTTCTTTTGCCACTCTAGGAGCTAGTCCGGCTTCTCTTATTAAACGATTTACTAAGTATTCCTTTGCACAAGAACCAAAGAGCGTATTCACTGCATTATCTCAAACCATTGCCCAAGATAATTTAGAGGCGACAAAGGCTCTTTATGACTTAGGAGTTCCCATTAATGCGTACCTTTTGGAGGATGGGACAGGCTTACATATTGCCTGCTATTATGGGGCTTTAGAATGCACCTCTTGGCTTTTACAACAAGGAGCAGACCCTTTATTAGAAAATGGTAATATTCAAAATGCTTTTCAAATGGCTGCAGAAAACTCCTCGTTTGAGCAATTCAAGGCATTGCTTGAATATGCTCCGATTGATCTAGATGAAATTTTTCAAATAGGAGCTGAGCCTTTAATACATATCGCTGCTCTGAAAGGAAATATCAAGCATGTCATGCTATTGATTGCCAAAGGGGCCTCTTTAGATAGCATGAGCATCCGTGGATATACCCCGTTTCATCGCGCTGTTAGAGCAAACCATATAGAGTTAGCTAAATTGCTTCTTTTTTGTGGAGCTAATAGGCACATACAGCCAAGAGATGAATCCTTAGAAGAGATTATACAACATTTGCCTGAAAAGAGCAGAGGCTTAGCTAATCAAATTTTAGAAGATTTTAGCGCTTTATCAACATTTAGAGAGGAATCTAAACTACATCGTGCAGTAAGAGGGCATTATCCATTAGGAGTAAGAATGCTCGCACAGATAGAAGATCTCGATCAGTGTGATTCTAATAATCAAACAGCTTTAGATTTAGCTATTGAGACAAATCAAATAGAAATAATTAGGTATTTATCAAGCTTTTTTGCTCTAAGCTCTGCTATGGCTATGCAATAACAACTTTAAGAGAGAGAAATTTATGACAAGTGCGATATCTAGTCTTAATTCCCCAGTGTTTTCTAGTTTAGCTGAATATGAGAAGATGGGTTCTTTTGAAGAGAGTAGCTCAGAAGCTTTAAACTCGATGAGAAATTCCGACTCTTTGGATCTTTATCGCAAAGTTTTTGCCTATATTCAAAACATTCCTCAGCCTGAAGAGATCAAGATTGAGCTTGTTAGATGGATTATGGTGCTTAATAATCAGGGCAAGGAAGAGATTTCTTTTACAGATTATGAGGAATTAGTAAAAGAAACTGTGGATTTTTCTGCCAAATGGGGCAGAGCTTCTTTATTGTCCTTTCATAAAAATGTAGAAAAGTGCTCTTTAGACGACTTGATAGCAACTTTTAGATTAAGCAATCAAATAGAAAATATCGATTATATAAGAGTACAACTAGAAAGATTCAAACAAAAAGAGATAGATTTTATAGGTCTTCTGGAAGATCTAAAAAGAATAGAGTCTAAATCTAATCGGATTCCTGAGCAAAAAGAGCTTAAACCTATCTTGGAGAGGTTTAAAGGAGAAGATCCAAATGTTCTTTTCCCTTTAGATGAAAAATTTTTAGCGATAATTAAGAGACAATATGCAGTAGTGGAAAACTACTGCAGGGAATGGCAACACAAAGGTTTAGGTTGGTTGGTTAGTAAGGCAGGTACCATACGAGCAAAAAAAACAGAATTCCAAGAAGAGGATATCCTAAAGTTGATTGCTATAGGACGCTTGGCTTTATATGATACATGTAAGCTCTATCTTCATCATATCCAAATTTTGGTTATATTAGGGCAGCTATGCTATGCAAAAGGATGCATGGCTCAGGTAAAAACAGGAGAGGGTAAGTCGATGATTTCGACATTGCTTGCTTTTGTTTTAGCCATGCAAAATAAATCCGTGCATCTTATTTCTTCTGCACGCTCTTTGTCTTTGCGCGATCAATTAAAACTCTTCTCCTTTTTTCAGTTATTTTCTATTAAAACCTCCCATATTTGTAACGATAACCCGGAGCAAAGTTGTTTTAAAGCACAAATACTCTATGGAACGGCTTCTGATTTTGAATTTGCCATCATGCGAGAAATGCTTTATTTAACGCCTTTATTTGAGCAAAAAGTAAACTTAAATAAACAGAAGCGTTTTGATTGTGTGATTGTTGATGAGGTAGATAACTTAACAATTGACACGGCGCGCAATCATGCACGCTTAAGCCATCCAGCTGAAGTTAGCTATGCTTGGGTATATTATCCTGTCTTAAATTTTGTAAAAGAACGGTTTGCAAAGGACTTAAGCGATGAACTGTTTTCTGAGTCTACCCATCAAGATTTAAGAAGAATACTCCAAGGTCTGCAGCCGGTTCCATTAAAAGATGATCAACTTAAGACATGGTTACAATCCGCTTTTTCTGCGCTATTCCTACTAGAAGAGCATGAGGATTATATTATAAAGAAATCGATTAATGAAGAAAAAATTTTAGTGGTAGATGCAAAAAATACAGGGCGAATTATGCATGCTGTGCGTTGGGGAAAAGGACTGCATGAATGCGTTGAGATTAAGCATAAAATTGAACCAAAGAAAGAAACCCTAAGCCCGCTCTCTTTGGCTCACTGCGTTTTGTATGCAATGTATGATTCTGTCTTTGGTCTTACTGGTACGCTGGGATCTCAATTAGAAAGGGAAGAAATTAAAGAGATTTATGGAATTGACAGCTTTGATGTCCCTACCTATAACCCTTGTATACGTAAGGACAGCCCTGTTAAAATTCTTAGCTCAAACGAGGAATGGCTAGAGGCTATTTTGCAAGTGGTCAAAGATTGCATTGCACAAGATAGGCCTATTTTAGTTCTTTCTGAGACAATTAGAGATTCACAAATCATCGAAGAGTTATTAAAAAAAGAGAATATTCCCTTAGAAATGCTTAATGAAATTCAAGAGAAAACCGAAGAATCTATTCTAAATAGAGCAGGGATCTCAAAAGCTGTGACAGTTGCAACAAATACCGCTGGAAGAGGAACAGATATTAAGCTTACACAAAGAAGCCTTCAGCAAGGAGGCTTACATGTTCTTTTGACTTTTTATCCCAGTTCAGAACGAGTTGGTGCCCAAGCGCGCGGCAGAGCTGGCCGTCAAGGAGAGCCGGGAAGTTCTGAAATCATTGTATCGCTAGAAAATCTTTCATTAAATGTTTCTAATAGGTCTCAAGAAGAAGTAATCCAATTGCTTGAGCAGAAAAGATTAGCCCAAACACGCATAGACAAAAATGTGCATATATGTCTTGCAGATGTAGAGCGTTATTTTTTCTCTTTGGCAGCCGAATTTTTTACTGTTTTTGCACAATTTAGCCAGAGTTTTCATGAGGAAATCTTTGTAGAAAGATGTATTCAGGTTTTGTCTAATCAGAAACTAGTCAAAGAACCTAAAAAATCTCTTAATAAAAAAGACTTTCATCTTGCACAAACAGCTATTGAGTTAATCCCTAGTAAGGCTAGCAAGATCAAATGGAAAATTTTCTTACAGCAAGTGGGGGAGCAGATAAAAAGTAAAACGATTAATCAATGGTCTATTCAATTCTATCAAGAAGTTGAAAGGTTAGTAAGCGGATCGAATATGGAAAGACTTACAAATATAAAGGAGCAAATCCAACAGATATTTGGAGAAAAAGGCAATTTTTTTTCTGATAGCTTAATAGCTATGATCATTGATTCTCGCATAAAGGAGATAATGGAGTTAAAGCAGAAAATAAGAACCCTTTATGACCAAC
>JBAUFS010000058.1:0-13992 GCA_049679255.1 Candidatus Rhabdochlamydia sp. | reverse complement strand
TGGAGGTATTAGAGGGACTGCTCATAGAAGAAGACAAGCTGCTTGGGATGATTCTTGGACTTTAAAACTTTTGTCAAGAATATTTGATGTTAAAGTGTAAAGTAATTTTAATCAAAAGACCCTGCTAATAGGGGAACTCTCTTCCGTCAGATTGAGTTCGAGGAGGATTCTCTTAAAGCAATACAAAAACTTTGGAGCTCTCATCTTTATGGCCTTGGGAATAACGCCCAAGATTTCGATCTGCCCAGAGATATTTCAGCTGTAATTGGAGAAATTAACAGTTATGTTACGGTTATCAATCGAGCTTCAAAAGTCGAAATTGGCAACTAAACTTGTCATCTTTTAGAGAGAAGATGAGCCTAAATGTTTCTAAAGCAAATTTTTGATCTGGTATATATTTAATCACCAGCTTTAAGCACCTCCATAAAAGCAGACTGAGGGATATTTACCTTGCCAATTTCTTTCATTTTCTTTTTGCCCTCTTTCTGCTTTTCCCATAATTTGCGTTTACGTGTAATATCTCCGCCGTAGCATTTAGCAGTGACATTTTTAGTCAAGGCACGGATGGTTTCACGGGCTACAATTTTTCCTCCAATGGCAGCTTGGATAGGCACTTTAAATTGTTGCATAGGGATTACATCGACTAGCTTTTTACAGATAGCCCTTCCTTTACCTTCAGCTTTTGTACGATGGACAAGACAGGAAAAAGCATCTACGGGCTCTTCGTTAACGCGAATCTCTAACTTTACAATATCGCTGATCTCATATTTTTCAAACTCATAATCAAAAGAACCATAGCCTCGAGTAACCGATTTTAGTTTATCATTAAAATCGGTAATAATTTCATTTAGGGGAAGTCTATAAGTTAATAGTAGCCTCTTTGCATCGATTGTTTCTGTTTTGGTGAGTTCTCCACGTTTGTCCATTCCTAAACTCATAATAGCGCCTAAGTATTCAGAATGAGTCATGATATGGCAGATCACCCAAGGCTCTTCAATATATTCAATAAACGTAGGATCGGGATAATGTGCAACATTATCAATCAGTAGGTTTTTACCATCTGTTAGAGTGAACTTATAGACGACGCTTGGAGCTGTTGTGATGATGTCTAAGAGAAACTCTCTTTGAAGCCTTTCAAAAATGATTTCCAAGTGCAAAAGACCTAAGAATCCGCAACGGAAGCCGAATCCTAAAGCCATGCTGCTTTCTTGTTCCACATGCAAAGCAGAGTCATTGAGTTGGAGTTTGAAAAGAGCATCTCTTAGCATTTCAAAATCGGAAGAATCAACTGGGTAAATACCTGCAAAAACAACAGGAGAAATCATCTTGAACCCAGGTAAAGGATTAATAGCTGGCTTGCGAGAAGAGGTGACAGTATCACCGATTTTTACATCGGCTGTATTTTTAATATTTGCCAAAAGATAACCTACTTCTCCAGGTCTTAATACATCAACAGGTTTTTCTTTTGGTGAAAAAACACCTACTTCTAGCACTTCAAAGACCTTGTCTGTGACCATCATTTTAATCAGAGTTTTTTTATGAATCTCTCCGCTCATGACGCGTACATAGACAATAACGCCTCGATAAGGATCATAGTGAGAATCAAAAACCAATGCACGCAGCGTATCATCTACAGGCTCAGACGGGGGAGGAATAAAAATGAGGATTTGTTCTAAAATGTCTTTAATCCCTATTCCGGTTTTAGCAGAACATAAAATGGCATGAGATGTGTCCAAACCAATGACATCTTCAATTTGCTGTTTTACCCCTTCTACATCAGCAGAGGGAAGGTCAATCTTATTGATTACAGGCAGGATTTCTAAGTCGCGCTCAATGGCTAAATGCACATTTGCTAAACTTTGAGCCTGCACTCCTTGCGCTGCATCAACAACAAGCAAAGCGCCTTCGCAAGCAGAAAGAGAACGAGATACTTCGTAGGAAAAATCTACATGTCCTGGCGTATCTATAAAATTCATTTGATAAATCTCACCATCGTTTGCCAGGTAGTACATCGTAACAGGGTGGGCTTTAATCGTAATCCCACGCTCTCTTTCTAAATCCATATCGTCTAAAACTTGATCCTGCATTTCACGAGCGGAAATGGTATTGGTAATTTCTAATAGTCTATCTGCGATTGTGGATTTACCATGATCGATGTGGGCAATAATAGAAAAATTGCGAATCTGTTTGCGGTTGTATGTAAACATGAAAGTCCTAAAGAATTAAAGTCGATGCCATTCTACTACTTTTGGTTAAAGTGCTCAATTCAAATAAAAAACCCCTTTTCCGCTATGAACAGAAAAGGGGGTTTTTTATCAAATAGGAAAAGATAAAGCACTTTAACTAGTAGTTACTTCTTGCTCTACATTTGATTTAACAGCTGCTTCTGTTGGAATGGATTCAGCTGCAAGCTTGGCTTGCTCATCTTTTTCAGCACTTAATTTTGTAAATTGCTTACCAAGAGAGTTGGCTGCAAATATCCAACCAAGGATAATCACTAACAAAATACCACCAATATAAGGAGTGACTGCTCCTAAAGAACCAAAGGCTACTATTAACCCTTGCTGTGCAAGTGAGCCACCTGATTTACCTAGTCTAGCTCCTACAACGTCAATAGCAGCTTTTCCTTTAACCTTTGATTCTTGATCAAGAGGGATGTATGCCATTTCTTTTGTAGGGTCGAATAAGGAGTATTTAGCAGATTTACTCATAATGTTTTGAGCAGTTCCAAATATGACAGCTAGCATTAAAGGTGTTGTTCCTAAAAGAGCAATCATACCCGATAAAGAATCGCGGAAGATCACGAATGAGAAGAAACCAACTCCTGTGACCAATAGAACAATCGGAGTAATCAAAGCACCGACTTTCCAGCCAAAACGACGAGTTACGTTTCCTCCAACAAATAGCATCATAAAAATGGTTATAGCTCCTGTAATTGTGGAAAACTGCCCCATAAAGGCTTGATATTCATTGCCATTAGGGTATTGAAGCTTCAATTGTCCTTTCCAGGTTACCTCTACCAAGTTGATCGCGATTCCATAGGCGATTACCAAAACGGCAATGCAGCCAATGTATTTAGAGCGAGTTAGGAATAAAAAACTCTCTTTGAGAGACATTTTGGGTTTTTCTTTTTTTGCACGGCGGAGTTCATTAGGATCATAAAATCTACTGTCTGTTAAGACATTTTTATCGATCCATCTATAGATTGCCATAATAATAAGCCCTGAAACGCATACCATGCCAACCATGTAATTTATGGTAATTCCCCAAGCATCAACCCCTGCAGCAAGTCCTTTTTGCATATTTGAAAAGTAGATAATAGCAGGGCCAGAAAAGAGCATGGCTACGTTTGCCCCTAATCCGAATAAAGTATAAAAACGCTTAGATTCAGATACTTTGGTAATGTCATTAGCAAAACCCCAGAAGAGTAAAGATATAGCTACGCTGCCCCATAACTCTGCCATTACATAGAAAAGGGAAAAGGTCCAATTTCTAAACATGGAGATCATTCCACTAAAGCCTTGAGGGAGAATTGCTTGTAGCTTGTCAGCTAACCCATCGGGATGGAAAAATTCACGATTTGGATAAAATACGAGAGCAAATAAAGCAAAGTACCCAATGAAAAAAGAAATGGTGGAGTAAAAAAGCTTTTGTTTGCTAAAGATATTACTCAGTTTAGAGTAAACAATCATGAAAAGAACGGCCATAGGCAGAACGGCCCATACCTTTAGAAAGGGAAGGGTTTCAGCGCCGGAGCCTGGAGCTGTAACAACTAGCGCATCTTTAGTATCTCGCAAGATTGTATAGTTGAAGTTAATGAAGAAGAATAAAAGGAACATAGGAAGCAATTTCTTTAGCTCGAAGTTATGCACGGGCCAAAGAAAGGATCTCCATTTTCCGAATTCGGTTTTTTTTGTTTCTGACATATATATTCCTTTAGACAAGATTCAAACAATTTTTTTGTAAACTAAAAGTCGATTGCGATAGGCTTAAAAGGATTTTAAGCAAATAAAGTTTGACGTTTCAAATCTACGTTATAACTAATAAATTATACCACAAATTTATTTCTTTTCAAGGGTAATTTACGGAATATTAAGAGTTTATTTACTTAAGTAAATATTTTTTTTAAAACTAATTATCTGTATAAGGTATTAAGAATGAGATAAATAAGAAAAAAACACCTGCTTTTTTAAGTTGTTAAAAAATCAACAAACAGGTGCTTTTAGATGAATTACTTGTTGCCTTGCATAGCGGAGAGAATATCCATTAAAGAAGCATTAGTAGGAGGATTTTGCTGAGTATTTAAGGCCTCTACATAAGCATTCCATAAATCAGGCTCTACTCGAGAATGGCGGATAGAAGCGATTAACTCTCTTTTACAAGTTGCTAAAGATTTTTTAGGGGCTAAAATGGAAACCATTTCTTTATCTCCAGCTAAGCGAGCAATATTGAGCATTCTTTCAATTTGATTACGGGTAAAGGTGAGTTGATCACGACGTTTGCGAGAGCCTCTAGCAGCGCGTTGTTTAGGTGGGACAGCAGCGGGTCTTTCTGAGTTAATAATATACTTTTCGAGCATAGAACCGAGTTCATGAGGTTGGCGGGTTTTCATTTTTCTTAAAGTAAAATGATGCATATAGCCACCTGATGTCATGGGTAAATACTTACAGAGATCGTTCTCTTTTCTTCCATTGACTTTTTTAATTGCTTTTGCAATAACGTCTTCAATTTCTCGTAAGTTTTTTGTTTTATGTTCGACTATATCTTCTTTATGGTTCATAAGAGGCGTCCCTTTTGTTGCAAATTGTTTTCTTTCGAATCTTTAGATTAAACTAAATTGTTTCTTTATTTTCAATCTTAATTTTACAGATAGCTATAATACAGTTATGAATTTATCTTTTTTAAATATTTAAGATCCTCTACACAGCTTTTAAATTTATAGAAAAGTAATTTCCTTTAATTTTATGACAAGTTTCTTTTTTTGCAATAATTATTTGTATTTTACAAGAAATCTCTAAGAAGATTTAATCTATTCAGAGTTTTTTTAAATTCGCTTTTAAGACAAACGCTGCTAATTTCTTGCAATTCAATTTGAAAACAAAGTCGTTTATATATAAGGACATTTGTTTGTTGACTTTGCTAATAGCTCTTAGCATTTTAGTTTTACATTTTGAACTTTGAATGGATAAGGATTTAGGATTATTCAATGCTTAGAAATAATTACAGGTTTACTAATCCGACAATAATTGATAAAATGACTTTTTTTAAAAAGTTAGAGTTTGGTCTAAATGATTAATAAGTGCATAAGACTGGTCGGATTTTTTCTTTCTATAGGGGGTTTAACCTGTCTTCTCCTGTTGTCTTGTTGTAGTAAAACAGGGGTATCTTCAAATATATTTAATCAGTGGATGCAACCTAGTGATAAAATTAAAATATTGTCTACTGTGGCTATGATAGATGATATTGTAAGACAAATTGGGCAAGAAAAAATTTTACATATGCCTCTTATTTCAGGTCAAATAGATCCTCATAGTTATGAAATGGTCAAAGGGGATGATGAAAAACTTCGCATGGCAACTGTTGTATTTTATAATGGCTTAGGCTTGGAACATGGAGCTAGCTTAAGCAATCATCTATTGAGTCATAAGAATGCTATTGCTTTAGGAGATGTGGTGGCTCATAAGGTTCCAGAAGAGATGATTTATATAGATAGGACAATTGATCCTCATATCTGGATGGACATCTCATTATGGAGTCTAATCATAGATCCCATCGTGCAAGAATTATCTAGGTTGGACCCTGAGTCGGCAGAATTTTATAAGAATAATGGAAAGGATCTCTTAGAAGCCATGCAAAGAATGGACAAAAAGATTTACCATGCGATGCATGAAATCCCTTCATCCCAACGCTATCTTGTTACAAGTCATGATGCATTTAATTATTTTACACGAGCCTATTTGGCAAATCCTGATGAAGAGTATTGGCAAAGTCGAGTAAATGCACCAGAGGGTTTGTCTCCGGATGGCCAATTAAGCTCAAGTGATATTCAATACATCGTAAACTTTTTGTTAGAAAAACACATCCAGACGGTTTTCCCTGAGTCCAGTGTTAATCGAGATGCATTGAACAAGATCATTCACGATTGCCAGAAAAAGGGGCTCAAGGTTCATATGGCCAGAGCTTCTCTTTATAGCGATTCAATGGGGGGAAAGAATAGCGGGGCTGATAATTATTTGGATATGATGTGGCATAATACAAATGCGATTCTTTCAGAATGGAAAAAAAATTAAGGGCTTACATGCAAAATGCTATTGAGGTAGAAAATCTCACAGTAACTTATGGGAAAACAGCAGTCCTCTGGGATATTAGCTTAACCATTCCAAAAGGCAAGCTCGTAGGAATTATTGGGCCTAATGGAGCAGGAAAAAGCACTCTTTTAAAGGCTATGTTAGAAATGGTTGATGTGTTATCAGGCACAATTACTTTTTTGAACCAGCCTTTTAAAAAATCTCGTAATAAAATTGCCTATGTACCGCAACGCTCTTCTGTAGATTGGGATTTTCCCATTACAGCTTTTGAACTTGTTTTGATGGGGAGATATAACAAGATAGGATATTTGAAATGGCCTAAAGCAGCGGATAGAGAAGCTGCAAAAAAAGCACTAGGACTAGTAGGGATGCTTATGTTTGCAGATAGACAGATTAGTCAATTGTCTGGGGGACAACAACAAAGATTGTTTATTGCTCGAGCCCTTCTGCAAGAAGCAGAATTTTATTTAATGGATGAGCCTTTTGCAGGAGTTGATATAGCAACAGAGAAAGCTATTGTGATTTTAATGGATAAGCTCAAGCAACAAGGAAAAACTCTACTTGTTGTGCACCATGATTTATCAACTGTAAAGACCTATTTTGATTGGGCCATTTTATTAAACACCTGTTTAATTGCAAATGGTCCTGTGGAGGAGGTCTTTTGTTCTGATATGATTATGCGTACTTTTGGAAGATCTCATGTTTTATTAGATGAAGCGGCTCATTTAACACAAAATAAGACTACAGGAGTATCGTGATTTTATCTTCTGTATGGCAATTTTTTTCTGATCCTGTCCTGCAAGCACCAACAATTGCTAGCATGCTGATGTGTTTATCAAGTGCTCTTGTAGGAGTTATTGTTCTTATGCGCAAGCGCTCTTTGTTAGGAGAGGCTCTATCTCATGCGGCTTATCCAGGGGTTATTTTGTCTTTGCTCTTTTTATCCACTTTTTTCCCGGGGCAATACGACTTGGTTTCCTTAAGCGTTTTAATTGGGGGGTTTATTTCTGCTTGTATAGGTTTGTGGTTTCTCGAAAAGATGCAAAAATTAACTAGGGTAAAAGATGACGGAGCTCTGTGTTTTGTTCTTTCTTCTTTTTTTGGAATAGGAGTTTTATTTGCAAGTCGTATGCAAACGACAAACGTCATTTATTATAAAATGGCACAAATGTTTCTCTATGGACAAGTAGCCACTATGACTGGATCCCATATTTGGATTTACACAGGGCTAACTTTGACTGTTATAGCTATGATTTTGCTTTGCTATCGACCGATTATTCTTGTTTTATTTGACCGAGATTTTTCAAGGGTTTTAAATACTCCCGTACGATTGATTGAAACGATATTATTTTTCCTTCTTGTCTTAGCGATTGTCATTGGAATTCGAAGCGTAGGTGTTGTTTTGATGTCTGGTATGTTGATTGCACCCTCTGTTGCTGCCCGTCAATGGAGCAATCGATTAAGTAAGATATTTATTTTATCTGCTATTTTTGGAGCTGTTAGTGGATTTTTAGGTAATTACTTATCTTTTGAAGTACCTAAATGGTTTGGCAACGAGAGGTTTTCTTTCCCAACAGGACCTATGATTCTATTAGCAGCTATATTTTTAGCTTTTTTCTCCTTACTTTTTAGTCCTAAAAGAGGTTTTATATTTCGCTTATGGCGAATTGCTAGATTTCGATGGAATTGCAAAGAAGAAAATCTACTTAAATTGCTATGGAAACAGCCCCAAGAAGGTTTATCGAAGAAAAAGATACAAGCAAAGTCTAGCTTGTCTTATGTTCATACCATATTTCTTCTTGGATATCTTAAACAACAAGGATGGTTAAAAAAAATAGGTTTTAAGTACCACTTAACTAGTGATGGGGTTCAAAGAGCAGCAAGGGTTATACGTTTGCATAGATTATGGGAAGTTTATCTAGTTTACTTAGGACAGGGTATAGAGAAAGTGCATCGAAGCGCAGAAGAAATGGAACATATCATTAGTCCAGAGATAGAAGCTCAGCTTACAGAGCTTTTAAATGACCCTAAACAAGATCCTCATTTGCAGCCCATTCCGGCAAGGGAAACAACTTTATGAATCCCTATTTTGCAAAAGATTTTTTTTCCTTTTTTGCGGTATTTACACAACGCTTATTTCTCTTTTTTAGCGGACAACTGCCTTTGGCAGAAATAGCATCTGATGAATTACAGGTCTTTGTATTAAGCTTAATCTCTTGTGCTAGCGCAATTGTGGGAAGTTTGCTTGTCTTAAAGAAAAGCACTATGCTAGCAAATAGTTTATCCCATACGGTTTTATTAGGGATTAGCGTGGCCTATCTAGTTGTGGCTTTTTTTTCTCAACAACAAACGCAAGTTGTCATTGGAATCTACGTTTTATTATTAGCAGCTTTTATTACAGCTATACTTACAACTGTACTTACACAATTTCTCATTCATTCACTAAGGCTACAAGAAGATGCAAGCATTGGACTTATATTTACTCTTTTTTTTGCTTTAGGTGTAACGATTGTAACTATGTATACAAGGAGTACACATTTAGGCATAGAAGCTGTAATGGGTAATGTAGATGCTCTGCACTTAGATGATTTAAAACTTATTTCTTGGGTTGTTTTATTGGATGTGTTTGTAGTAGGGATCTTTTTCAAAGAATTTAAAATGGTTATTTTTGATCCTTGCTTTGCAACAGTTTTGGGAGTAAGGCCTTCTCTATTTCATTATTTGTTAATGATTTTAACCGCAGCTACTGTAATTGGAGCATTTCGTGCTGTGGGAGTTTTATTGGTATTAAGCTTACTTGTCGGTCCTGTTCTCATTGCGCGAATTTTCACAAAGCGTTTAAAGCCCATGATCACTTACGCTTGTATGATTGGATCTTTTTCTTCTCTGTTAAGTGTGGCTATGGCTAGGCATTTACTTACTGTATATGATGTGCCTCTATCCACAGCTGGCCTTGTTGTATTTGTGATCACGGTTATTTATTGTGCTTCTTTGTTGTTTATTAAAATAAAAGAATCCGTCACTCTTTCTAGAGTAGCTAAACCACAAAATACTTAAGAGTTAAGATGAGTACTGTATGAAGCAAAAAAATGTAGTTATTTTAGGTAGTACTGGCTCTATTGGGACCCAAACATTAGATGTCATTGATCATCTTAAGTCTGAAGGTTTTCATCCCATTGCACTAGCTGCTCATTCTCAAATTGATCTTTTGGAACAACAAGCACGTAAATGGCAACCGCAGATCATTGCAGTCTATGATCAGCAAAAAGCATTTGAGCTACAAAAACGCCTGCCTGAGCAAAAAATTGTTGCAGGTATAGAAGGTCTGAAAGAAGTAGCCTCCCTTCAAGAAGCGGATATCATTGTATCGGCTATGTCTGGAAGTATAGGGATAGAGCCTACTTTAAGCGCTCTAAAAGCGGGAAAAAATGTGGCTTTAGCTAATAAAGAAGTTCTAGTAGCTGCAGGGGAGCTCATCATGCGCACTGCGAAAGAACATGGGGCTTCTGTGATTCCCATCGATAGTGAACATAGCGCTTTATTTCAGTGCTTAGAGGGGAAAGACCATAAGTCTGTAAGGAGATTGCTTTTAACCGCATCTGGTGGGCCTTTCTTACACTATTCTCGCGATAGGCTCTCTCAAGTCACGCTAAAAGAAGCTCTTATACATCCTACTTGGCAGATGGGAGTAAAAAATACCATTGATTCCTCGACTTTAATGAATAAAGGTTTAGAATTGATCGAAGCGCATTTTTTGTTTGGTATTACATCTGAAAACATAGAGATTGTTGTTCATCCACAGAGCGTCATTCATAGTATGGTTGAATTCATTGATGGTTCGATGTTGGCTCAAATGTCTGCTCCCACTATGTTAGTTCCTATTCAATACGCACTGAGCCATCCTAAACGTTATCCAGGCCTAATCGAGCGGTTTGATTACACAAATTTTTCTAAATTGGAGTTTTTACCGCCCGATCCTGGCTTTAAATGTATAAGCCTTTGTTATTATGCATTAAAGCAAGGAGGAACAACCCCTTGTTATTTAAATGCTGTAAATGAAGAATTAGTAAAAAGATTTGTAAGAGATGAAATTTCTTGGATAGATATTTCAGATAAATTAGAGAAATTATTAATGAAATATCAGTCAGAGAAAGAGCTAACTTTGGAAAAAATTCTAGAAACAGATAGACTTGGTCGTCTACATGCAAACTCTGTTTAAAAAGGTATAGGCATATATTATGATATCTAGCGTGATCTATTTTATTTTAGCAGCTTTTGGACTCGGTCTTATCGTGTTTATTCATGAGTTTGGTCATTATTGGATGGCTCGAAAAGAAGGAATGAAAGTAGAAGTTTTTTCTATTGGATTTGGGAGTCCCATTTGCGATTGGCAATACCAAGGTGTGAAGTGGCAGTTATGCTGGCTCCCCTTTGGAGGATACGTGCGAATTGCAGGGATGGAAAAAGAAGGTGCTTTAGAGCCCTATCAAATTCCTAATGGTTTTTATGCAAAGAAACCTTGGGCGCGCATTAAAGTCGCTTTTATGGGGCCTTTGATAAACGCTGTTTTTGCTTTATTCATATTTTGTATCCTATGGCTTTCTGGAGGAAGGCAGGATTCCTTTTCAGATCATACGCAAATCGTAGGTTGGGTTGACTCTGATTTAGAGGCTTGCTTTTCGGAAATCTATCCCGGAGATCGTATTACGCAGATTAACAATAAGCCTCTATCGCAATTTAGACAGCTTTATGCTTATGTTGCTCTAGAGGAACAAGCTCCTAAGATTCAAGGAACCCAAATCAATTACCTAGATCAAAAGCAGTATCCTTTTACTCTGATTTGCAATGATACAAATCAGCTAAAAGGAATAGAGAGAAGCAGATTGATTATGCAAGCTGTACAACCTGCTAACTTTTTGATCTATTCTCAAAGTATTGGCGCTGTGAATGCAAATATTCCCGCAGGATCTCCCATGGAAAATAGCGGGATCCAAAATAAAGATCGCATTGTGTGGGTAGATGGAGAGATTGTTTTCTCAAGACAACAATTAGTATCTACAATCAATCAAAAAAAAGCTTTACTTACAGTCAAAAGAGGCTCAGAGGTCTTTCTAACAAGAGTTCCTCGTTTAAAAGTTTCTGATTTACGTATAAATACATTTCAAAAAGATGAAATTAGCGATTGGCAAAATGAAGCTAAAATACAAGGTAAGTTAAATGACCTATATTTTATTCCCTATCAAATTACCTCTGACTGCAGAGTAGATCACTTAACTTCCTTTTTTAATAACGATTCTCAAGAGCAGATGCATGAATTAAAAAAAGGGTCTTTTTTAGAAGTTCCTTTAGAAGCAAATGACCAAATCATAGCTGTTGATGGAGTGAGAATTTATTCAGGATATGAACTGCTAAACCAACTGCAAACGCATTTAGTGCAAATGGTTGTTTCTCGGGATAGTCAAGCACTTGAAGCCCTTTCTTGGAAAACAGCTGATAAAGCATTTATCGATCAAGTAGACTGGCGTGGACTTGGGAAAATTGTTCATTCCATTGGAACAAATGAGTTAATCAAAACATCTGGTAATCTACATTTACTCAAACCAGTACAACCTAAGCCGTTTAATCAATTACCCTTGCCAGAATCCATCAAGATGTTTCACACACATCAATTGCAAGAACAACGTAAAATGATTGACACCATTGAAGATCCCAAAATCAAAGACCAGGCACTAAAAACATGGCAAGATCAACAAAAAGAACTTAGATTAGGCGTGAGCTTAGCTGATTGTAAAGTAAACTATAACCCTTCTCCTTTAGTGCTTTTTTCAAGCGCCTTTCAAGAAATGGGTAAAACAATCATGGCTCTTGTGACTGGGATTTTAACCCCAAAGGCTTTAACAGGTCCGATTGGGATCGTAGAAATCATGCATACAAGTTGGGCTGAAGGAAGCAAAGAAGCCCTTTTCTGGCTAGGGATGATTAGTTTGAATCTAGGTGTTTTAAATCTACTTCCTATTCCAGTATTAGACGGAGGTCATATCTGTTTTTCTATTTGGGAATGGATTACTAAAAAACCCATCAAAGCAAAAACCATGCAGAAGCTGGTTATTCCCTTTGTCGTATTTTTAGTGACTCTCTTTATTTATCTTACCTATCAAGATCTCTCTCGGATTATAAAAAGGTTCTTGTAGCTATAGAAGAAAAGGACACTCTTCAAAAGAGTGTCTTTTATAATTTGATCTCTATTAAAAAATAACAGATTAAGCACACAAGACAAAAGATCAGTAAGCAATTTTGCGGCTTATATGAGGCAATCTAAAAAGCCTCATATTAAGTTGTCTGATAAGGAAAGTTTAAAACTAGTTGCTTGCTAGAAAACCCAAAACTGGGGTTGTGAAGACGAAATTCGTTATAATCAACGCTGTCTCTACATGCTGACGACAAAATATTAGAACTAATCTGCTCAATCTGGGTAAAACACTCTTAATTCCTTATTTGGGTAAATGATGAAATAGTATAATATTCTTTTACGACTTACCGCTTGGTCATTATGTCTCAAGTCAATCAGCTTTTACAGGATTTATCTAAACATTCGGATGCTGTGAAAAAATGCACTCGTCCACTGATTCATTTAGGTATTATGTGCTTCTACTACGTTTATATCAAAAATAACGGAGACTATGTATTGTTAACGGATTGTCCTCACATTGATGAGTATTATTTTGATGAGAAGCTCTATATCAAAGATCCCTACATTAGGCATCCAAGTAATTATCAACCCGGATTTTTTCTCTTTGAGCAAAATCAAAAAGAAGAATTCAACCAATCTCTTCTATATCTCGTAAACAATTTTCAAATGGCTCCATTGATCGGTTATTGTGAGAAAAGTAAGAATGCTGTCGAATTTTATGGATTCTGGGGGCAATCTGATCAAAAAAAATCTTTTATGCAAGTCTATCTAAATTATTCTAGTCTGTTAAAAGCTTTCACGAGCCATTTTAAGAAACAGTGTAGAAACATTTTACAATCAGACACTGTTCCCTATCTTTCTTTAGGCGACCTAATAGGGAATGACTTTATCATCAGTGCTATTCATAAAAGTAAAAATGATTTTGATGCGATTTGTAAATATTTAAGAGAAATAGGTCTTGGTGACGAGATAAAAAAAGTTGAGTTGCTTTCACCAAGAGAGAAAGAATGTGTAAAACTGCTTCTTAAAGGAAAGTCGGCAAAAGAAAGCGGCAGAATATTGGATCTTTCTTTTAGAACGATTGAGCATTATATTGAAAATGTAAAAATTAAATTTAATTGTCAATATAAAAATGAGATTTTTTCTGCTGCTGAAAGATTAAATGAACTAGGCTTGTTATAATGGCATATTTAGAACAATTTTCTTTTGAATCTCCGAAAATGCTAGTATTTTGTTTGGGAGGCCATACAGAATATGGCAAACTCGAAGTGCACGATGTAGTTTTTGTCGTGGCAAAAACTGATAAAGAAGCTATAGAAAAAATGAGAAAAGCATGGTTTGGAACACAAAAATCTCTTCATGTTGACTCGTGGTTGGTTGTAGAAAGCATAAATGGGTATGAAATCCGAATTACAAAGACAAAACCTCCGAATAAAAACACACACCTCTACTTTGTGAATTTAGGATATTACATTCCCTTGCAAATTGGAGAAC
>JBAUFS010000057.1:0-2509 GCA_049679255.1 Candidatus Rhabdochlamydia sp. | reverse complement strand
ATGATGGATTTATTGGATCTGTATTAGAAATCGTGTTTTCTGGAGTATATTCAATAGCTAATTGATTTTCCCTGGGTAATACCGCTGCTGGGTCTCTCTGTCTAGTTAAGAAATAAAATCCGTTCCTTACAGGATTAAAAATTTTGTTTGCACAATTGGAAACCACATTTGCAATATTTGATGTAATTTCTCTCATCTCTGATGATGATTTTGCTAGATTTTGTAAAGCCTGCGTGTTTTTTTCCGAAGATTCGATTAAATCCGCTTGTTGTGCAAGGAGAATTTTGTTGTCTTTCCTTAATCTTGCCATACCATTAGAGTGTTCTTTTAGATTTCGTCTTAATTCCTTCACTTCTTGAAGAGCTCCTTCGGTAGATCTTACTACTGAAAGGAGCTTTGCAGCATCTTCTGGTGAATACTGTTCTGTGATATCATATTCTTGTCTTAAAAATTCGTCACTAATTGGTTGAAATGTCTCATTTGTTGTATTTATTGGGGCCATATTAATTATTTCCTGATACTATTGATTCGGATTTTTGATTATTCGACCTTTTTAGAGATCTCCTGCTTCGTCTTAAAATTTTGTACTTGCTGAATTAATGCTTTATGCATTTTTTCGTGAATAACAGGTGTAACAATGCACCCACCAGCAAGTGCAGCTTCAGCAGTACTTACACCAACAATCCAAAAGCGAAGAACAGTGAAATAAAAGGTTCTATCTATTCCTGAATTGTCATTTTGAACGAAACCAGAGGTTGATTTTAGATAGCAAATTGATTGAGGATCTATAGATGAATATCACTAGCTTCTTCGTTCTCCTGCATGCAAAAAGTATAACCCTCCCGAAACCGCAAAAAATATGAGTAAACTTGCAAGGTTTTTTTTTTCATCGACCGATGACTGATTTATTGGATCTATAATAGAAATCGTGTTTTCCGGAGTATATTCAATAGCTAATGGATTTTCTCCGGGTAATACCGCTGCCGAGTCTCTCTGTCTAGTTAAGAAATAAAATCCGTTTCTCACCCCATTCCTTACAGGATTAAAAATTCGGTTTGCACAATTAGAAACCACATTTGCAATATTCGATGTCATTTCTCTCATCTCTGACGATGAATCTGCTAGATTTCGTAAAGCCTGCGTATTTTTTTTCTCCAATTCGATTATATTATCCAGTCGTGCAAGGATTACTTCGCTGCCTTCCCTTAATCTTGCCATACCATTAGAGATTTGTTGGCTAGATTGTACTAATTCGCTCGCTGCTTGAAGAGCCTCCTCGGTAGATCTTACTACTGAAAGAGCTAATGCAGAATCTTCTGGATAATTTTCTTCATACTCTTTCGTAATGCCATATTTTTCTCTTAAAAATGCGTCACTAATTGTTTGAGATATCTCATTTGTTGTATTTATTGGGACCATATTAATTATTTCCTGATACTATTGATTCGGATTTTTGATTATTCGGCCTTTTTAGAGACCTCTTCCTTCGCCTTAAAATTTTGTACTTGCTGGATTAATGCGTTATTTGTTTTTTCGTGAACAATAGGCGCAACAAGACACCCACCAGTAGCTCCACCAACGAGTGCAACTCCAGCAGCAGCTGGTCCTGTTCCAGCTAAGGCAATAGCAGCCCCAGCAGGCGGAAATGCTAATACTAATCCACCTCCTAATATAGCACCAGCAATGGCACAAACGCATTGAAGTACTCTTTTGGATGATTGTAAATTTTCATCAACAAGTTGAACAAATCTTCCGTTTTCGGTTTTTTCGCTCTCAAATTTAGTGCATCTATTTTCAAGTTCTGTATTTTTGGCTTCCAAAATTTCATTAGCTTGTTGCGTAACTTTTAATTCTGTTACTGCTTTTTTATATTTTTTTTGTAGTTCACAGTTACTCTCTTTTAGCTCCATAATAGTCTTTAAAGGTAGAGTAATTGTTAGAACTGATGAACTTTGTATAGACATATTGTCTCCTAAAAATCTTAATTTAAAAAATTAATTATTATTATCCAGGCAATCTGAGATTGCGCAAGCCTTGTTTAGTATCACTTTAAGAAATATGCTTTTATCTTGACTTAGCAGCCATTCCAGATCTTGCTTATCCCATTTGCTACCAAGCTGCTTTTTTATTTCAATAAAATTAAAAACATCAACATTTGTAGATTTTATGGAATCTAGCTCCTCTTGTGTCCATTCAATATTTTGATCAATACCCTCTTTCGGAATGAAAAAATCAAGCTTCTTAGCTTCTTCTAATTGAATCGAAGCTGGATGATCCATAATGCTTATTGTTTCATTAGAGGCCAAAATTTCATTGTTCCGATGTACTTGAACTCTATTTGGCATAAGCATTGTCATAGCCACAAAACCAGCTGCAATCGTTGTATACTCGATGGATTTTAAATTACGGATTTATAATATGGAAATTTTTAACAAGAAGGCTCTTTAGTTCTTCTTCATATTTAGGAATATTTTTAAAAAAAGCAAAAATGGTTTCTTTAAATTCTGTG
>JBAUFS010000056.1:0-16545 GCA_049679255.1 Candidatus Rhabdochlamydia sp. | reverse complement strand
GAACAGGAGCTTTAACCAAACAAGGATCTGGCACATTGATTTTAACCGGAGCTAATACCTATTCAGGAGGAACAACCGTTAGTGCAGGAGTCCTACAAGGGAACACGACAAGCCTACAAGGAAACATTTTAGATAATGCCACTGTCGTATTTGATCAGACAACTACTGGAACATATGCTGGAGTTATCTCTGGCACGGGAAATGTCATAAAACAAAACAGTGGAACTCTTATTGTAACCGGATCTAATACCTATTCAGGGGGGACCACGATCAATGCAGGGACATTAGCCCTTTCTGGGTCTGGAACGCTCTCTTCTACAGGAGCTGTTACAGTCAATGCAGGAAGCTTTGATATCAGTGGTATTACCGCTTCATCGCAAACCATTGGTGACCTAAGCGGCACAGGTGGAACCGTAGTTTTAGGAGCCAAAACACTAGTTGAAGGAACTTCCAATAATACAAGCTATGCAGGGGTGATATCTGGAACAGGAGCTTTGACCAAACAAGGATCTGGTACATTGATTTTAACCGGAGCGAATATCTATTCAGGAGGAACAACCGTTAGTGCAGGAGTCCTACAAGGGAACACGACAAGTCTACAAGGAAACATTCTAGATAACGCCACTGTCGTGTTTGATCAGACAACTACTGGAACATACAATGGTATCTTCTCAGGGTCTGGCAATTTAGTTAAACAAGGAAATGGAACAGTAGATTTTCTCAATGATTCTTCCGGTTTTACAGGGACCGTTACCATTAATGCAGGGACTTTTCTTATTGATGGAAAGCTAGGTGGTATATGTACCGTGTTTTCTGGTGGAATACTAGGTGGCAATGGAACCATCGGCACAGTGATTAACAATGGTATTGTTGCACCAGGTAGTTCGATTGGCACTCTAACGGTCAATGGAAATTATACACAAGGCCCAACTGGTACATTGGCTATAGAGATAGCCCCTAATGGAGCTACTGATTTGCTCCAAGTAACAGGAACTGCTACATTGAATGGAATTCTTCATATCGATCCTATCCCTGGGGTTTATTTAGAGGGAACAACTTATACTATTCTAACCGCAGCCACGACAACGGGTCAGTTTAGCAGCTCATTTAGCAATCAACCCCTCGATTATACTATCAACTATTTTCCTACCCAAGTTCAGCTCTTCCTGCTAAAATCTTCTTTAATGTTACCCATACCTAATACTGCTCTGAGTGGTAATGCACGAGCTGTAGCACAATATCTTTTTTGCAATTCTTTTGACTTTAGTAATACAGATCTTAATGCTGTAGTGAATGCTTTAGTTGGATTGCCTATAAATGAATATGTACAAGCATTGAACAAGTTAACTCCTTCTTCATTTGGCGCTTTACCACTTATGGAACTAGAAAATAACTTTAATATTGCCAATACTTTTTTTGTAGCAGGAGCAGGGCAAAGATCCTATTGTTATATAGATATGAATGAACCCACAAGCATTTGGATCAATCCTTTAGGATTTATTTATTCACAAAAAGGACGTCAAGAAGCTCCTGGTTTTACCTCTCATACTTATGGAGTTGCTGGTGGGATAGACCATCTATTTAGCGACTATTGGAGTATGGGTTTAGGCATAGGATATTCCCATGAGCAACTTCATTGGCAACGCCAAGTAGGAAGAGCTCATGCAGATTCTGTATACCTAGGTCCTTATTTAAAATATGATTCTACATATTTCTACTTCGATTTTCTTGTTTTAGGAGCAGGCAATTTCTATGACGTAGATCGGAAAATCGTGTTCCCTGGGTTTTCCAGAGAAGCCGATAGTAATCCCACTACTTGGAATCTTTCAGAGATTCTCTTAGGGGGAGTTAGGTTAGAATTCTATGATGTACACAATTTTTTCATTCAACCTGAAATTATGTTAGATCAGTTGAATATCTTTCAGGAGGGATTTCAAGAAAAGGGGGCTAATTCTATCGATTTGTCTGTAGAAAGAAAGTATTCCTCTTTCTTGCGTTCTCTCGTCAATACAAAGCTTGTCAAAGAGTGGGTTATTTCTAATGTATGTCTAGTCCCCAGCATAAATGTAGGCTGGTTAAGGACAACTCCTCTAACGGGGGGGCATTACACGGCTAGTTTTCGTGCAGATACAACTTGTGCTCCTGATTTTACCGTTACAAGCTTCCATAAAGCAATCGATCAACTGCTTATCGGTGCGCAATTTCTCCTCTCTTGTCAAGGAGACTTTCAGCTTTCTATAGGTTATGAAGGAAAATTTGGAGAAGGGACAAAAGTCAATGAAGTGAATTTAGGTATGCGTTGGAGATTTTAGATTCATAATTTAATGGAGCAATGAGTTTCAAAATTTCTAAAGTTTACTACAATCTATTAAAGATTCAAATAGCTTAATAAGCTTCTTTAAAAAAGCAATTCTATTTCTACGTAAAACTGGATTATCTGAAAGAATAACTATAGCTTTGAAAAACTTTTCTAAGGGATTTTGTAGTTCTGCTAGTAATTTGAATGCTTCTAGGTACTGTTTTTGTTGTAGAAGTTTTGGCCAACGTTTATAGATTAGGGCATACTCTTGCAGGATTTTTTTCTCAGCTGATTCAATCATAAGTTTTTGTTGGAAGATAGAGGAATCATCCTGTATATGTCCTTTAATACGTTTATAGGCTTTAATAAAGCAAGAGAAGTTTTTTTTAGATTTGCGAAAGCTACAAAAAGCTTCTAATCTGCACAACTGGTCAAAGGGGTCATAAGGACTGATCCTTGCAATGACTTCAATCTCCTCTTTTCTAAAACCTAATCCTTCAAATATCGATTTTTTACGAGTGTTGATGAAAGGGATAATTGTTTTTATGGCTTTTTTTTTATTTGTTATAGGAAAAACCTGACAAGCTTTTAATAGTAAACTTTGTAGGTTGCAACTCATTTTATTTTTTAGCAGGATTTGAATGATTCCCATTGCCTGTTTGCGTAGTAGATAAAGGTCTCTGGAAGTGCTATAGTAACTAATAAGATCATCGATTTTATCTGATAGACTTAGGACAATACCAGTTGGGGTTTTAGGAACAGCATCGCATCTTGATCTGGGCATCCATTGTTCCTCAAGAGCTATTGCTACTTGATACTGTTCGTTTTGCGCTAGAGCATAGTGTTTACCAATGATACCTTGTAGATCAGGGGATTCATGAACAAGCGCAGAACAAAGATCGGATTTGCTTAAAAGAGCAGCTCTTTGTACGTGTGTATATTCTGCAATCTTTAAATGTTGGTGGATCATTGTTGTTATTAAAGACAATCTTTCTACTTTATCCCAAAGGTTTTTAAAATTTCTCTGATAGCTTATCTCTTGTAGTTTATAATAACTTAATTCAAGAGGAATATGAATTTCTTTTTCGTAAAGAGTAGCCCTATTGGCCAAGCGGAAAAGAAGCTCTTTTTCATTACCCAATTGAATGGTTTGATTAGGGTGATTATCAATCGTAATGATAAAAGCATTCATTAATTGATCATAACGATCAGTGACAGGAAAATATTTACGGTATTTTGTTATTTGTGAAATAAGTATTTCTTTAGGAATTTTTAGGAATTTAGTATCAAAGAAACCGAGCATTAAGATAGGCCATTCTGTAAGATGCAATACTTCTTGAAGTACTTTGTTCTGCTCTATTGCACATCCTTTTATTTGTTGTTCTAATATTTTGATTTGTTTTTCAATGTGTTGTTTTCTTTCTTCTATATCTGCTAGAACGTAATGATTTCTTAAATCAGAAAGATAGTGTTTTGGATGTTTGATTTCAATAAAAGTAGGATTGAGTTGAAAATGGCCAAAAGAAAAGTTTCCAGATTGGATCTTGCCTAAATTAAAAGAGACTACTTGGTCTCCAAATAAAGCAAGAATCCATCGAATAGGACGAGCGTATTTAATAGAAGGGTCTTCCCAATACATTTTCTTGGGAAAGTCTATATTCATGATCAAAGACGGTAGCTTCTTTTGTAATAGCGCATATGTGGACCGTCCCTTTACATAAATGGTAGCAATTAGGTACTGAATGCCACCCATAGAAATTAAATACAAATTTGATATTTCCTCTCGTAACACTTCTGCTAGAGTACAAAAGACAATATTACAAGCTCGTAAAAACCCTTTGCCTTGTTTTGTTAAATTACCTTCCTTATCGAAAGCAATGGTTATCGAAGGGCCTTTAATTTGCTCTTCCACAGCTTCTGTTCCTTCTACAAGACCTTTTACTAAAATACTTAGGCGTTGAGGTGTTCCAAATGTCTGCATTTCTTCAAATTCTAATTCAGAAGTTTCTAATAAATTGCGCATGGCATTTTCTAAATATAAGCAGCCAATGGGCACAAAACTTGGCGGTAGTTGTTCTGAACCAATTTCAAGAAGAAAATCCCGTGTATTTTTTGGATTGAAGCAAGGATTTTTTTGTATAATAAACTTTGTACTTATAGAAGAGGTTATCAGGGAAACCTGTCTAGAAAGAATAGCTTTAGCTACTAGATGCGTTAAATCGCGGATTCTTCTAATGTAACTATTTCTTTGGCTAAAACAAATAGCTCCTCTTGCATCTAATAAATTAAAAGCATGAGAGGCTTTAATCACAAAATCATAAGCTGGAATAGGAAGGTTATTTTTTACTAGATTTTTTATTTCCTGTTCATAATCGCTAAAATGGCGCAACCACATGGGAACCGAGGCTTCTGTAAGATGATAATGACTCCATTCAACTTCATTTTGTAGAAATAGATCGCGAAGAGTAAAAAGATGGTTGTATTGTATATCAAAAATTGCTGTCTTGTTTTGAAGGAATAGGGCAAGTCTTTCTAAATCATAGGTGATCTCTACGCTAATTGGTTTTAATGCAATATCTCCAACTGTTTGCAAATAGGTGAACTGGGTGATTTCCATTCCATTGCACCACACCTTCCACCCTAATCCCGAAATGCCTAATGAAGAGATCTCCCAATCATTATGTACAAATCGAATATCATGTTTTTTAATATCTAAGTTTAATGCAAAAAGAGATTGGAGGTATAGAGTGCGTGCATCTGTTGGAAGAGGTTTGATTAGAACTTGGTATTGGTGAGATGTCTGAAGGCGGTTAAGATTTCCATAACTTGCATCTTTTGGTCTACGACACGATTCTACAAAAGCTGCCCTATAAGGTTCTTTACCTAAACAACGCAGAAATGTAGCTGGATTGAATATCCCGGCCCCTACCTCTAAATCATACCCCTGGTGAATAATACAGTTTTGTTTAACCCAAAAGGTGTTAAGATGATCAATGATTTGCTCAAAGGTTAGCATAAAAAAATTTAACTAAGATATTAAGGTATAATTAAGTTCATTGTATAATAAGAGGTTATTTTTTATGTGTTTTTATTATCTAATTATTCATCTTTAAATTATGATCCACTTGTTGTTAAGTAATTTAAAGATAAGTATTTCGCGCTATGCATTTGCTAATTATTGATTTAGTTAAGCCATAAATAATTTAAATTGATTTTAAAATATTTATTAAAATATGTTAAAGTTGAACTATAAAATGGAGGCCTTATGACTATTCATCCAGTGGGATCTTTACCTTTATCCTTGCAGAAATTACAAGATCTATCCTCAGATGCCCCAAGAGAGGGGAAAAAGAAAGTAATGCATTTTCAAAAATGTAATCAAAAGTCTGTAGAAGAGCGCTTAAATCAAAACCTGGACGTAAAATTACAAAAAAGAGGCTTAAAAAGATTACAAGAAAAGGGATTAAAAGTTTAAAGCTCCTAAGCTCTTCTTTATTTTAGGTTTAGATTATAGAATTGATTTTAAAGATTTATTAAACTATAATAAAAGATAATAAATGCAAGAGGAATAAACTATGAAAGCAGTTCATCTTTTACAGCCATTAGTCCATGTTAACTTTAATCAGTTCAGCGTGGAATGCTCAAAATCTTTAAATAAGCTTACACGCGTAATCTCTAAAAATCTTCGTGAAAATCGAGAAGATCACGAATTAAGAAGTTCTAAGATGGATAAGGGTATTAAAAAAATACGACAAATGAGTAAAATATCTGCAAACACTCAAAATGATAGCTTACATGCCTCTTTCTTCCATTCACACATTCCCTCTAGAAAAACTACGAAATAATTTATCCTCGGCGGGGTATAAATCCTTCCATGCTTCTCAAATCTTTAATTGGGTATATAAGCTAAGACAATTCAATTGGGATCAAATGACCAATTTGTCTTTGGATTTGCGTTCTTATTTAAAAGAAAATTTACTAATAACACAGCTAATAAAAAAACGAGAGGTTCTTTCAGAGGACCAAGAAACCGTTAAATTCTTATGGCAACTCTCTGATGGCATGCTAGTAGAATCGGTCCTTATTTGCTCTGAGGGCAGACGTACTGTGTGTGTCTCTTCACAGGTAGGCTGTCCTGCTCGCTGTGCTTTCTGTGCTTCAGGAAAAGAGGGATTAAAACGCAACTTAACTACCGCAGAGATTTTCGAGCAAGTATATCAAATTGACCTTTGGCTATTTGAGCGAAAAGAGAAAGTATCGCATGTTGTTTTTATGGGTATGGGAGAGCCTTTTGAAAACTATGAAGCAGTTATAGAAACCATTCGCTTGTTAATTGATCCTGATCGATTAGCTCTTTCTCAAAGACGGATCACTGTTTCTACAGTAGGTGTAGTAGAAGGCATTAATCGCTTTTCTAATGAGGGTTTGAAAACCAATCTAGTGCTTTCTTTGCATGCTCCCAACCAGCATATTAGACAAAAAATTATCCCTTATGCGCGTAAGTACCCTTTAGAAGATATTTTAGTAGCTGTAGGGAATTTCGCTAAAATAACCAAGAGAGATGTAACTTACGAATACACCTTAATTCGCAATATCAATGATAGTATAGAACAGGCTAAAGAATTAGCTATTTTACTTAAAGGTCAACAGTGCAGTGTAAACTTAATTCCTTATAACCCTATTGAAAGAGTGCGGCTTCAGCGCCCTGAAAAGGAAGCTATTGAAGCTTTTCGAGAAGTTCTACTCTCATCTCATATTGTTACTACTTGGCGTTACACAAAAGGAAAAGACATTGCAGCGGCTTGTGGGCAATTAGCTTTGCAAAGTTAAATAGAGCTTTCTTTTCAAAAAAGATAGACATGGGGTAGCATTACTGTTTAAGTCTTAAAATAGATAAAGGGGGATAAATGAGCATAGCGCTCATACTCACATTATTGCGTATTTTACTAGGACCGATATTTGTTATTCTTTATCTGTATCATGATCAATGGGGATTTACACTGCTTTCGTTGCCTTATGTCTTATTGTGCTTAACCGTGCTATCAGAGGTTTCAGATGTATTTGATGGACTGTTAGCTCGTAGATATAATAAAGTTACAGATTTAGGAAAATTATTAGATCCAATGGCGGATAGTATTTTTCGTCTTTCTGTTTTTTTAGCTTTTACCCAAGGGGTAATCCAGCTTCCTTTGTTACTCGTGTGTATCTTTTTTTATCGAGATATTGTAATTAGCACCCTTAGAGCTTTATGTGGGTTAAGAGGATTTGCTTTGGCAGCCCGTCTTTCAGGCAAAATTAAAGCGGTTGTGCAGGCAATAATTATTTTCTTTATTCTTATCATGCTCATTCCTTATTCTCTTGGCTATTTAGAATTGGGTTTATTACGAAAGTTGAGTATTTATAGCGTAAGCATAGGAGTTATTTATACTCTTTATTCAGGATGTGAATATGTATTGGCCAATAGGTCTTATATTCAAAAAGCGTTAGGACTTAGGAGATAAAAGTTCTTCATATATATATAGGTATTGTTTGGCACTTTTTTCCCAACTAGAATCGTAGATAAGACCTGCTTTAATGATTTGTTGCCATTTCTCATGATTTTTATAACAGGTAATAGCCCTTGTCAAGGCCCAATTCACTCCTTGTTGATCAGGAAATACAAAAGTGAAGCCATTACGCTCTTCAAAAGGCTTATCAGAGGTATCAATATCAAAGACAGTATCTACAAGCCCTCCTGTCATTCTAGCAATAGGAATGGTTCCATAATGCATGGCTATCATTTGAGTAAGACCACATGGTTCGAATAAAGAAGGGATAATCAATAAATCAGAAGCCGCAAAGATGAGATGAGCCAATTCTTCATCATTCATGAGTAAAATAGCCACTCTATGATCATCTCGATATTTTTCTTGTAGGGCGATAAACTGCTCTTCTATGTCGCTATTGGATGGAGAAATGGATCCAAGAAGAACAAATTGTCCGCCTAATTCTAGAGTGCGAATCATTCCATATTCAATTAAATCAGGGCCTTTTTGAGGAACAAGCCTAGTAATACAGGAAACTAAAGGGACATTTTCTTGAACAAGCGATAGATGTTTTTGTAAAAAACATTTGTTTGCTAGTTTAGCTTTTAGAACATTTTCTAACTCGTTTATAGAATAATTTTTTTTAAGAAAAGGATCTTTGGCCGGATTCCAATAGTCTTGGTCAATACCATTTAAAATACTTACTAACTTTTTTTGAGACTCTCGTAAAACTAGATCTAATCCACATCCTCCTTCAGGCATTTGAATTTCTTTTTGGTAATTAGGAGAAACAATAGCTACACAATCAGCGTAGATGATCCCTGTTTCTAGTAAATTCAAGGAGTCAGAAGAGTCAAGATTTTTTAAAAGATCTCTGCCTAGTTTAAAAAGAGTATTTATAGAACAGATTCCTTGATGTGCTAAATTATGAATGGTTAGAACACTCTTTAATTGATAATTATTTTTCTGGCATAGAAGAGCCATTAAAGAAGTGTGCCAATCATGTAGATGTAGAATATCGGGTTGTTTTCCTAATTGCAGCAAGAACTGCATAGCTACGCAGGAGAAATAAATAAAGCGATCGATATCATCAGAACATCCATAAATAATACCGCGGTTGTACAAGTATTCTGGATGATCAGATTCTATTAAAAAAATTTTTAACTCTCCTAAATTAGCTGACCAAATCGTATTATTATAACGATTAGAGCCTGCAAGTATCCAGATATCTTTCTGCTCTACTTTTAGATCGGTTAATTGTTGGTAATCAATACAATCGTATTTTGGTAGAATAACCTCCGTTGTATGCCCAAGCTTCAGGGTTTCTTGACAAAGGCCATATACAACATCAGCTAGTCCTCCGACTTTAGCAATAGGGGCAAGTTCTGAGGTAATGTGAATGATATGCATAAATGATTTATTTACAGGATGTGCTGAATTTTTAGATAGTTAAAAAGATCTATAATTTGGACAAGAGAAGTTAAATTATTTTTTATAGTAAAAACTTAATATTTACAATTAAAATCTATACTAGTATAATAGTTACATTATTTTATAGAGGTTATAATATGGTATCACCGATCAATCATTCCAGAATTTCAGAAATACCAATAGAGTCGTCGACTACAGCAGTTAAAGCTACAATCGGTGTAGGCTCTTCGTCAACAACAATGCAATCGGCTGGTGCTTCGCCTTTTAATTCTAACCCTTTTCTTAAATTTATAAAATTTATTTGGAACCACATAACTAGATTTTGCATTGTATTGTGTGGAATATTTATTGCATGTAAAGGTATAACAGCTGGTAATAGCACAAATAACAAGATAAAAAAGAAAATGTATGCGGAAGTTTTCCTGGGTACAAAAAGAGCTTGTAAGAATGGTTTTATCGTAGACGGTAGTCAGACAACTCTTGATGTTGTTACCAAAAGCAATATGCAAAATGGGACTAAACTATATAGCATGACAAACTATCTTACTCGCTCTTCTAATCTTTCCACGGAGGAAATTAAGGTAATAAATGGTGATACGATTGATGTAGCACTTGAACTTAAGAATGAAGGATACAATCCTGTAGCGATGAATATGGCAAATGAAAATCACCCAGGTGGAGGGGTAGAAAGAGGAGCAGCAGCACAAGAAGAATCGCTATTTAGAAGAAGCAATTATCATGAAAGTCTTTGTTTAACCGAGAACCCTCATTTAAAAAATCAAATGCCCCATGGCTATCATATTCCTGAAAGAGGAGTTGTCTATAGCCCCGATGTTCAAGTTTTTCGCGCTAGTGAGAAAAAAGGATTTGCCTTTATTGCTCCAAAAACAATCTCATTTATTGCTGTAGCCGCTTATAATTTAGGTTCCCCAAGGAATAAAATAGACCCACATTCTCAAGATTATGCAATCGGTATGAAGGAAAAAATAAAATCCTTCTTAAGAGTGGCTTACTTTAGAGGACATGATGCAGTAGTCTTAGGGGCTCTTGGTTGTGGTGCTTTTAAAAATGACCCTAAAATTGTTGCACAATTTTTTAAAGAAGTTCTGCAAGAAAATGAATTTGCAGGAAGATTTAAGAAGATTGTTTTTGCTGTGATCGATGATCATAATGGTACAAACTTTCAGCCGTTTTCAGAAACATTGCAAGATGTTCAGATTTAACCTGGACAAGCGCTGAGGCCACATTCTTGAAGTGTTGTCACAACATTTGCTGCAGTCATAAACAACACCAGCCAAAAAGCGATCTTTTCAAAGGTACTCATTTGCACTTTTTGTATGTGCTGAGGAGATGTTGTGTGAAGAAAGAGCAAAATTGCAGATACGAAAATAGAGCAAGCAAAGACAACTAAAGCCCAAGTATATAGCTCTAAGCCAAGAACGGGTTCTCCAAATGAGGGGAATCTAGGACAGATGTGAAGGGATATCTGTCTTAAAGAAACAAATCCTCCAAAAAGAGCGCTTAAAATCGAAACTGCATAATGAGCTGGGTAGATACCAAAACGTAGGTTTAATAAAGGCCCCATAGCTACTCCAATCATACTTAAGCGTTGTAGCAAACAAAGAGGACAAGGCAACTCATGTTTGAGAAATTGCACGGAATAGCCACCTAAAAGCACTCCGCAGATCACAAATGCCCAAATGGTATTCAAACTGCGTTCCAATAAGGTGCGTTCTAATTTATACATACTTCAAATCCGAATCTTAAGAATATCTGTTGCATGATGCCATAGCATAAAGACGCAGAAAACAAGGTTGATTAGAGTTAAGCCAATCCCCACTTTGCGATAACCTTTCCAAATAAATAGAATCGTAGTCATAAAAATAAAAAATAACAATGCCATCATGAGTAATTCACCATCTCTTTATGAAAGAATTAATCTATTTGTTTTTTTTAAGCAACTTAACTTTCTTAAAAGATGATCAACCAATTCTTAGCAGATATAAGAGATGATCGTAGTTGGTTTTTATATATATCTATAAATTATTATACAAAAATAATAAAAAATTATTTATATCTCATATTCAGAAAAAAAGAAAGGCTCTCTTGGTTTTTTGAAAAATATAACCTGCTTGCACAGGAACTATTCTTGAAACTGCAAAAAATAATGTTTGGTATCATGAAATATATAAAGTTTTTACTTACGTCTTTAACGCTATTTACCTATCAATTACACGCAGCCCAAAACTTGATTGTTAATATCCCAGGAGATAGCGCATCTAGTGCAGCTGGTACTTTTACTTTTGGCAGTCCTACATCATCATCAGGGGATCTTCGTGGTTGTTTGCATTACATCAACACAACGACGATATCTGCAACGGATACATTTACTATCACATTTAATATCCCAAGTGGCAGTGAAACCATTTCATTAGGACAAATGCTTCCTATCGTTAACCTTGCAAATACTAATACGGTAACTATCGATGGGACTAATGGAGGAGATCAGATCATAATTGATGGAGGCGGTGCATTTAGAAGCTTCTTTATTCGTCAAGGGACCGTTACCGTAGAAAATATCACTTTAAGCAATACAGGTGTTGCCCGTGATGCATCTGGATTTACCTCAGGAGGTGGAGGAATGGGAGCTGGAGCTGGCATTTTTAATGATGAAGCTGCTCTTACCGTAGATAATGTCACATTTCAAAGCTGTATCGCAACAGGAGGCATATCACGAGTAGGTGGTATAGGTTGTGCTGGAGGAGGAGGATTAGGTGGAAATGGAGGAACAAGAGGCACAGCTAATGGTCTGAGCGGTGGCGGCGGTGGTGGTGGAATAGGAGGTAATGGTGGTAACGGGGCGACTGCTGATGCAACTTCAGGAGGTGTAAATGGTGGCTGTGGTGGAGGAGGAGGATCTTTAGGAGCTGGTGGTAATGGAGGAATAGCAAATAGTATAACTGGTAGTGGCACAGGAGGAGGAGGAGGAGGAGGAGGAGTTGGAGCAAACTCAACCGGTGGTGCAGGAGGAACCGAAGATTCAGGAGGAACAGGAGTTGGAGGAGCAGGAGGAAGTGGTGGCACAATTAATGGTTTGCAAATCGGTGGTGGTGGTGGTGGTGGTGCCACGAGCTCCGGAGCAACAGGAGGAAATGGAGGAGGTATAGGTTGTGCAGGCACTGCTGCCACATCAGGAGGCGGAGGAGGAGGAGCTGGAACAGGATCCCCTGCATGTTCAAATGCCGCTGGATCCACAGGAGGAGTTGGTGGTGTATTCGGTGGAGGAGGCGGTGCTGGCAATTCCGGAACATCCGGGCCTGGCAATGCAGGGGGAGCGGGAGGTCTTATTGGTGGTGGTGGTGGTGGTGGAACTATATCCGCTGGCAGCACAGCAACAGGAGGCGCTGGAGGATATGGAGGAGGAGGAGGGTCACCTGGCGGTGCAGGTGGATTTGGTGCTGGCGGCGGCGGGTCAGGTAGACTTTCTGCTGTGCCAGGAGGCCCTGGTGGTTTTGGTGGAGGTGGAGGTTCAGGATCTTCAACGGGAACAGCAGGAGGAAATGGTGGATTTGGCGCTGGCGGCGGCGGAGGTGTTGGCACAGCTGGAACAGGAGGTATAGGAGGAGGAAATGGAACGGTTGCTCCATTTGCTGGAGGAGGAGGAGCAGGTTTTGGAGGAGCCATCTTTAGTCGCGCTGGATCTGTCCTCGTTTTAGGGAATACCACTACAACAAGTTGTGATGTTGTAGCAGGAACAGGTGGAGCACCCTCTGCTGCAGGACAAGATTTTTTTGGCGTTTCTAATGGAATAGATGGAACCCTCACACAACTAACTTTTAATCCAACTTCTGGTCAAACTCAGTCTTTTTCAGGATCTATTGGGGATACCAGCGCGAATACATTATCCACAGGCGATAATCCTGGTAGTGGCGCAGGACTCCTTCTTCAAAAAAATGGTGCAGGACTTCTGATCTTATTAGGAGCCAATACCTATTCTGGAGGAACAAACGTTACCGCTGGAGTGCTGCAGGGAAACACGCTAAGTTTGCAAGGAAATATTACAGATGATACGACTGTGATATTTGATGAGCCCAGTACAGGTACCCCAGGTACCTATGCAGGCGTAATTAGTGGACCTGGAACTCTTATCAAGCAAAATATAGGCACTACCACTTTCACAGGAGCTAATACCTATACTGGGGGCACAACCATTGATGATGGAACACTAGCTCTTTCAGGAGCAGGTAGTCTGGATTCTGCAGGGTTTGTGAGTATTAATGCAGGAACTTTTGATATTAGTGGTTCAACTGGAACGCAAACAATAGGAGATTTAAGTGGAACTGGTATAGTTAATTTAGGAGCTAATGACCTCATAGAAGGTACAGCTAATAGCACTACTTATTCAGGGGTTATTCAAGGGACTGGTGGACTTGCCAAACAACTAGGCAGTAGCGGCACGCTTACTCTAACAGGAACTAATACCTATACAGGAGGAACTATCATTAATGCAGGAACGATAGCTCTTTCAGGAGCAGGCTCTCTTTCTTCTATAGGGGAGGTTTTCATCGGCTCAGGTGGGACTTTTGACATTAGCGGTATTAATGCGGCATCTCAGACAATAGGAGATTTAACGGGAGCAGCAGGTGGCTTTGTTACCTTAGGAGCAAAAGGACTTATTACAGGAACCGCTAGTAATGATACCTATGCAGGAATCATTCAAGGGACAGGCTCTCTTACCAAGCAAGGCAGCGGGACCTTTACTCTAACAGGGGCTAATACCTATTCTGGAGGAACAACCATTAATGCAGGAACGTTGGCTCTCTCAGGTGCGGGTACTCTAGATTCTACAGGAGCTGTTACGATTAATGCGGGAACTTTTGATATTAGCGGTATTACAGCTGGAACTCAAACAATAGGGGATTTAAGCGGTACTGGCACTGTTAACTTAGGGGCTAAAGAGCTTGCTGAAGGTACAGCTAATAATACAACTTATGCAGGATCTCTTCAAGGAGTTGGCGGCTCGCTTATTAAACAAGGCAGTGGTACTTTGACACTAACAGGAACAAGTACTTATACAGGAGGAACCAACATCAATGCCGGAACCCTTCTTGTTAATGGAGAGATAGGGAGCACAGTTACTGTAGCTGCAAATGCTACTTTAGGAGGCACAGGAACGGTTGGTGATTTAATCAACGGGGGATTTGTTTCACCTGGAGAATCTATCGGGACGCTTACAGTTAATGGAAACTATACCCAGCTTCCCAATGGGCAATTAGTCATAGAAATAGCTCCTGATGGAGCAACCGATTTGCTTCAAGTAACAGGAACTGCAACTCTCAATGGGTCTCTGCATATTGTTCCAGAGGTTGGAATTTATCCAAATACTACCATTTATACGTTTCTTACTGCAGCTAGTGTAACAGGTATGTTTAGCAGTAGTTTTAGCGACATACCCATACCCTATTCTGTAAATTATTCTCCAACTAGCGCCTTTCTGATCGTATCTCCTTTTATTATTACTCCTGTGCCTAATTCTGCTCTAAGTGGCAATGCAAGAGCAGTTGCCGACTATCTTTTTTGCACCTCTTTTGATTTTAGCAACCAAGATCTAGTTAATTTAGCAATAGCTTTAACAGCTCTTCCTCCAAGCGGGTATCAATCAGCACTCACTACATTAACTCCTGCTCCATTTGCAGCATTTGCTTTAGAAGAATTAGAAAATAACTACAATGTAGCCTCTACTTTTTTTGCACAACAAGTAGGACAAAATCCTCCTTGTTGTGAAGGAATAGATGCAACCACAAATATCTGGCTAAGCCCCATAGGCTTTATCTACACCCAAGACAACCAACATGAAACACCGGGCTTTAACGATCACACCTATGGGGTCTCTGGTGGTGTAGATGGATTAGTAGCAGATGACTTAAGTATAGGTGTAGGCCTTGGATATACCCATACTCATCTTAACTGGAATTGGGGTCGAGGAAGATCTAACGCAAACTCTGCCTATTTAGGTCCCTATTTAAAATACAATTATAAAGCTTTTTATTTAGATTTTCTTGTATTGGGAGTGGGAAATTTTTATGACGTCAGCCGGAGAATTCAATTTCCAGGATATTCTCGCAAAGCAGATTCTCACCCCACCACTTGGGATGTTTCAGAGACGCTGCTTGTGGGTTTAAGATTCGGGCCACTTTGTCGATCAGGTATTCTCTTTCAGCCTGAAATCAGATTAGATCAATTTAACATGTTCCTGAGAAGGTTTACTGAAAGTGGAGCTGGTGCAATTAATCTTGATGTAGAAAATCGTTACTCTTCTTTTTTCCGCACTCTGGTCAATGCGAAATTTGCCAGGGAATGGTCTGTTTGTAATACGTGTTTAGTTCCTAGCGTTAATGTAGGTTGGTTAAGAACTACTCCTCTAACAGGAAATCACTACACTACTAAATTTCGCAATGATACATTTTGCCAACCCAATTTTACAGTTCCCGGCTTTCATAAAACGATCAATCAGGTGCTTGTTGGAGCGCAGTTTTTAGCCTCGTATCAAGGATGCTTTGATTTCTCTTTAGGCTATCAAGGCAAGTTTGGAAAAGGGGCAACCGTAAATGAAGTGAACATGGGTTTGAACTGGAGATTCTAAGGGCTACACACCTTTAATTACATACAGGAAATGTGATTATCTTCTAATATACTCGATGGATTTTAAATTACGGATTTATAATATGGAAATTTTTAACAAGAAGGCTCTTTAGTTCTTCTTCATATTTAGGAATATTTTTAAAAAAAGCAAAAATGGTTTCTTTAAATTCTGTGAATTTTTCATAGTATTGATTATTTCTAATTTTGGTATTCATAAATCGCCAAAGCCGTTCGATTAGATTGAGATTTGGAGAGTAGGGAGGTAAGAATTTGATTTCTACTCTAGAGTTTTTGAGATACTCAGAAACCAGTTTTGACCTATAATAACTTGCATTGTCACATATCGCTATCATGCGTTTTGCATGGGGATATTGCTCTTCTAATTTTTGAAATAAATCAATGGTAGATTGTGCATTTATGGAGTCTGCAGTAACAGTTATTACTTCAAGATTATTAGCGTTTAGTGCTCCATTAATATTTATTCGTTGACGACCGCTATTAGCTTTTAATAAAGCTTTTGTTCCTTTTTCAAACCATCCATAAGAAGGCTTGGAATTGTGCTGGGGATGAACGCCATCTATGTAAACTAGTTGATCTGTTTCCGAAAGTTGTTCTTCTAGCATTTTTAGATCCTTCAGAAAACTTTCT
>JBAUFS010000055.1:0-20328 GCA_049679255.1 Candidatus Rhabdochlamydia sp. | reverse complement strand
TATTCCCCTTTGTTGGACCGTCAAGCCCACAAAGAGTATAAAGGTATCGTCTTGCTTTTTCACTGAATCTCTAGGCCAAGCCTTGGGAGTCCACTGGTCAAACCAGTGGTTTACCCGTCAATAATTATTTCTCGAGGTGAAGATAGTTGCCTTCAATTCAAAGAAGACATTCGTAATGGCGACTCTTTAGCTGCAGAAATGGTTGCGTTTTCTAATTCTCGTGGTGGTTACATTTTTATTGGAGTATCAAATAAAGGAGATTTGGTTGGTCTTTCTAGTAGAGATGTAGATAGAATCAACCAACTGATTAGCAATAGTGCAAGCCAACACGTAAGAAGCCCAATCACTGTTCATACTGAGAATATTTCTGTGAGCTCTGATCGAACAATCATCATATTAGCAATTCCTAAAGGGATCGATAAGCCTTATTTTGATAATCAAGGAGTGATTTGGTTAAAAAGTGGAGCAGATAAAAGACGAATCCACTCTAAAGAAGAACTAAGACGTCTTTTCCAAGAAGCAGACCTTCTACATGCGGATGAAATCCCTACTCGAGCAGGAATTGAAGCTATAAATTCAAAAAATTTTTTAGATTTTATTAAAAATGTCTATAATGAAACGTTGCCTGATTCAAATTTAGAAAGGCTTAAGCTTCTTGAAAACATGAACTTATCGAGTAATAACCGACTAAATCTAGCAGGTTTACTCCTATTTGGTGATAAACCTCAGCTATACAAGCCCGAGTTTATCGTTAAGTCTGTTACGTTTGCTGGTACAGACATAAGCGATAGTTATTTGGACAGCGAAGATTTTGAAGGATCGCTCTCTACTATTTTTCAAGGAGCTTTGGCATTTATCATGAGAAATCTACGAAAAATTCAAAAACAGAAGGGTGTCAATACAATAGGAGAATCAGAAATTCCTCAGATTGTTTTTGAAGAGCTTTTAGTCAATGCTCTTATTCATCGAGATTATTTTGTTAGTGCACCTGTAAGGTTGTTTATTTTCGATAATCGAGTAGAAATTATAAATCCTGGCAATTTACCTGATCATCTCACTATTGAGAAGATCCGTACAGGAAATTCCATTCAACGTAATCCTATTTTAGCCTCATTTGCTGCTAAAGGACTGCTTCCATATCGAGGACTTGGAACTGGAATAAGGCGTGCATTACAGGATTGGTCTAAAATTCAATTTATTGACGATCGCGATGGTTGTCTCTTTACTTCGCTTATTGAACGAGTAGTGCCCTTGAGGGACCTAAATGCCCCTATAAATGCCCCTATAAATGCCCCCATATCAGAGCTGCAAATTCAAATATTAAAAATTATAAAGCAAGACCCTTGGGTTGCTTATGAAGCTATAGCAATAAAACTAGAAAAAGATCGAAGTACAATTAAAAGAAATATTCAACAACTTAAATTTTCAGGAGTTTTGCAGCGTTCAGGATCTAAGAAAAAAGGATATTGGAAAATTATAAAATAGAATTACTGATTTTTAGAATATCCATTGTAGGCTTTTGTTTATCAAACCTTAAGTTAAGCGCAACCATCTCTTTTGGATAATCCCTCATAAACTCTGATAACTTTTTCAATAGTTCAAGTATTCAATCATTTATCAGCTAATCTTTTAAGAACATCATTCTCTCCAATCACTTTGTTCGATATGTTCCTGCTTTTCTATATTTTCACAGAGAGATTCGATAACATACTGATGCAGGCTCATTCCTCTTCTTGCTACCAACATTTTGAGATAAGCATGTTGCTCAGTCGGAAAATCGATAGTGAGTTTAACAGTATGCTCTTTTTGACGATGTTGTTTCATAAAGCCCCCTTTTATTTATATATTTTTAAAAATTACCCATCGGAAGCCTTGCAAAGAAAAAAACACGCTGTAGACATGTTTGAATAAAACAAATTGCCTTGTACAGAGAAAAAAATCTTAACTCCAATAAATTCTTGCAAAAAACTAGTGTAATTCTGGTCAAATCGCTTAGAAGCGCCTCCTGCATTTGCTGGCATAATTATTGAATCTTAATTTACTATACATTTTTTATTTTGACTAATATTTACTTAATACGTAAAAATTCTTTTACAATCCTTAACCAAGGGAGTTACCGATAACACAAATTAAAGCAATAGACTGTGCGGATAGAGGGGTCAAGCTTACAAGCTTTCTTCCTAGCCCAAACCAATTAATGCGCAATGTCAACCGTGTTGCATTACCTGCAATTGCCCTTCTTACTGCATCGGCTTTGCAAATGGCAGATTCAGGTCCAGTTTCCTGGGGTGTCTGCATAGTGGCTTGCGAAGCCGTTGCCGTTGCTTCAACAGCAGCAACTGCTGGAGCGGCAGCAGCTTCTCTTATAGCATGTGTTAAGGCATGCCAAATTGTCCTATATGCTCCTTTTTGTCCATAAATTAGGACATTGCAAAAGGGAAAAATCTCGAATCTGCACCGCGTGATTCGGTGCAGTTTTATTTATAATGTTAGCAATAAGGAAAAAAATGGACACCCATAATGCAATCGAGTTTTTTAAAGTAATTAATCTTTATCCAAAAGCATTAAATGCACTCATTGAAACAATTATCAAGCAATTAGCTATAGTTGAAAAAGATATTTCACGCGAAGAAGATAAAGAAAAAATGAGATCTATTTTTACCAGCAATGGCTTCTTACAGCCATTTGCGGAGAATTTGAAGACACTTTTTACAGATGAAGAAATAGCTTCCCTTCTTGGGATCTACCAATCAAGCTTGATGCAGAAGATGATAAAACATTCAGAAGAATTGTTTTCTCCTTTATATGGAGCCATGAGAAAACAAGCGGAAGAATTATAAACAAAAGCTTTGGGTGTAAAAAAACGCTTCCCTTGATTTTTCAAAAAGCAACCGAAACCAAGGTTAAAACACTAGCGGTTAAAGTATGGCTTTTTAGCCGCTAGTTTTTAATACGACTTAGCAAAAATCACCCGTCTTGTGCTTTTTTTACCTGTAAATGGGCATTTACCCTCTTCTTCTTCATCTAATGGAATACAACGGATGGTAACTCCTAGATCTTGTTTAATTTTTTCTTCTATGTCGGGATCTTCTGAGAAATGGGTTAGAGCAAACCCTGCGTGGATCTCAGGACTTTTAGGATTTTTGGGAGTAAAAAATGCATAGAAATCTTCTTTAGTATCAATTTTATGAGTATGGGTGTTTCTAAAGTCCAACGCTCTTTGCAGCAGTGTATCTTGGATGGAATCGAGAATATCTCTAATGGATGAGAGAAGGCTTTGTTTAGAAAAGGTCTTTTTTTCTCGATGAGGGCGATCTCTACGGGATAAAGGCAAGAGATCTTGTTCTATATCCCGTGGTCCTACTTCAATCCGAATAGGAATTCCCTTTTTAATCCAAGACCAGAGTTTCTCTCCTCCTCTTAAGTCTCTTGTATCGATAATTACTTCTAAAGACCTACCTGCATAGGGTAAATTACGGAGCTCTTCTGCTAAGGCTCTGCAATAATTGAGCACTTCTTCCCTTTTCTCTTCTTTATGTATCACAGGGAGAAGAACAATCTGAGAAGGAGCAATCTTAGGGGGTAGAATTAATCCATCATCATCGCTGTGAGTCATGATAAGAGCTCCAATTAACCTAGTGGTTACTCCCCAAGAAGTAGTCCAAGCCAATTGCGATTCTCCTTGTGGGTCCTGGAAGAGAATCTGGGAAGCCTTGGCAAAGTTCTGTCCGAGAAAATGCGAGGTTCCCGTTTGCAGAGCTTTGCGATCTTGCATCATGGCTTCAATACAATAGGTGGAAACAGCACCTGGAAATCTCTCAGATGCGGTTTTCTCTCCTTTAATGACGGGAATAGCCAAAAAGTCATAGGCAAACTGCGTGTACACATTGAGCATGAGTTTTGTTTCTTCTCGAGCTTGCTTCTCTGTAGCATGAGCGGTGTGCCCTTCTTGCCATAGAAATTCTGTTGTGCGTAGAAACATCCTTGTTCTCATTTCCCAACGAACTACATTTGCCCATTGATTAATCAGAAGAGGAAGGTCGCGATAAGAAGTGATCCACTTGGAAAAAGCATCGCCAATAATCGTTTCTGAAGTAGGACGCACAACCAATGGCTCTTCTAACTCTCCTGCTGGGACTAATTTTCCCTCTTGGTTTTTTTCTAAGCGATGATGGGTAACTACTGCACATTCTTTAGCAAAACCCTCTACATGTTCTGCTTCTTTTTGCAAAAAACTTAAAGGAATAAATAGAGGAAAGTAGGCATTCTGATGGCCCGTTTTTTTTAGCATAGAATCGAGCGCTCTTTGCATATTTTCCCAGATCGCATAGCCCCAGGGTTTGATGACCATACAGCCTCTAACAGCGGAATGCTCTGCAAGGTCCGCTGCTTTTATGACTTCTTGATACCATTCTGCATAGTTTTCTTGGCGAGTAGGTTGGATTGCGGTGCGCTCTTTCATGATAAGCCTCTTTAACAATTTGCTTGTGAATATCTTAAGCAAATACGGTTTAAATCGCAGGCTAAAAGTGTTTGAAGATGGATCTTTGTTGTCTCTATCTGCGATTTTGAAATAGATCCGTCTCCTAAGAGAGGAAATGTATGGGCATACATAGCCTCAATAACTTCCCTAGAGCGAATGATTTGAGTGAGATAGTTGCGATCAGGAAGCTGTAGACAAATACTTCCCTGATGCAGAAAACCCTTTTTTGTTTTACGCTGAGCAGCCCCTGCTACTTTCTTATTTTTTAACATCACATCATACTGGGTTGGCTTTGCCATACAAAAATGCCTACAATCCTTAGTTAAAGAAACCCCATCTTGAGGGGTAAGATAAAAAGAAGAGCTATTTCCTAAAAAAGACTCAATAGAAGATAGAACAACTGCATTAATTAGTGCGTAATTATTTAAAGTATTTACTGAATAAAGAGCAGAGCTAGCTGGTACTAAAATGCTAAAGGCAAAGTCCCAAATATGAAAAATCACCCCTCCCCCTGTTGGTCTTCTTGCTAAGTCAAGCGGTCCGATTTGATCTAAAAAAAGCAAGGTGGCAGGATCTGCAAAATAGCCATAGGTCGCACTAGGAGACTCCCATTCATAGAAATGCAGAACTGGATTCAAAAAATCTTTAGCATTTTCTAAGAGCTCCGCATCAAAGCGCATATTTTCCTCGGCACTTTTTTGTCCAGTGTGTATAATTCTACATTCGGTAGTTTCCATGGATTCACTATATTTTTTTTAAATTCTAAAGCTTAAGAATACCTAAAAAAGAAAAATTGTTCATTTAAAATAACTTATAAACACGAAGAAATCTCTTGATTAACTTTGTCTAATTTGTCAAAAAAAGGAAAAGACCCCTAGAATTATCGGTTTATAAGAGGATGGGATAAAAAAGGTAATATATGTTTGATAAATTTACTAACCGTGCCAAGCAAGTCATTAAACTTGCAAAAAAAGAAGCCCAGCGCCTTAACCACAACTACCTTGGAACGGAACACATCTTACTCGGTTTGCTCAAACTCGGTCAAGGAATTGCTGTTAATGTGCTTCGTAATTTTAATTTAGATTACGATACTGTGCGTGCTGAAGTAGAAAGACTTGTTGGATTTGGACCAGAAATCCAGGTCTATGGAGATCCCGCATTAACGGGAAAAGTAAAAAAAGTATTTGAATATTCAAATGAAGAAGCAGCCAATCTTAATCACAACTATGTAGGAACAGAACACCTATTACTAGCTCTTTTACGCCAACGCGATGGCGTTGCTGCGCAAGTACTAGAAAATCTCAATGTGAACTTAAAAGATATTTACCGAGAAATTCTTAAAGAGTTAGAAATCTTTAATTTACAGCTCCCTCCTTCTGGTATGAGCTCTTCGAATAACCCCAATTACTCTTCTGCAAGTAAAGGCCCAGAAAAAGGAATAGCTTCAGAAAAAATGCCTGCACTAAAAGCTTATGGTCACGATCTAACCGAAGCTTGTCGCGAAGGGAAGCTCGACCCAGTAATCGGTAGAAAAGAAGAAGTAGAACGCCTGATTTTAATTCTCTGCAGAAGACGCAAAAACAATCCTGTCTTAATCGGAGAAGCAGGTGTAGGAAAAACGGCAATAGTAGAAGGGTTAGCTCAAGCCATTGTTAAAGGTGAAGTGCCCGACCATTTGATTAAAAAGCGTCTTATTTCCCTAGATCTTACTTTAATGATTGCTGGAACTAAATACCGTGGTCAGTTTGAAGAGCGTATCAAAGCGGTTATGGATGAGATTAAAAAGAATGGAAATGTTCTTCTCTTTATCGATGAGCTACATACGATTGTTGGAGCAGGAGCTGCTGAAGGAGCCATTGATGCGTCCAATATTTTAAAACCCGCGCTCTCCCGTGGTGAAATCCAGTGTATTGGGGCAACTACCATTGATGAATACCGCAAACACATTGAAAAAGATGCCGCTTTAGAAAGACGCTTTCAGAAAATTCTCGTTACACCTCCCTCCGTTGAAGAGGCTGTTGCTATTTTAATGGGCTTAAAAGCTAAATATGAAGAGCACCACAAATGCATTTACACAGATTCTTCGATAAAAGCAGCTGTCTATCTATCAGATCGCTATATTACAGGAAGATTCCTACCGGATAAAGCCATCGATTTGATCGATGAAGCTGGAGCTAAAGCGCGAATTGCGACCATGCCCCAATCTCAAGAGATTACAAAATACGAAACAGAAATCGAAAAAGTCCTTGTAGCTAAAGAAACTGCCTTGGAAAAACAAGAGTATGAAGAAGCTGCAAAATTACGCGATAACGAACAGAGCTTACGAGAACAGCTGAAACAGATCAGCGAAAGATGGAAAAATAATAAAGAAGAACACCAAGTAATTGTTGATGAAGAAGAAGTTGCAGAAATCGTAGCCAAGCAAACAAAAATCCCTCTGACACGGTTAACAGAAGGAGAGACTACAAAAGTGCTTAAGATGGAAGAGATCTTGAAGAAAAATATCATTGGTCAAGATGATGCGGTAAGCATTGTTTGTAGAGCTATTCGCCGTAGCAGAGCTGATATTAAAGATCCCAATAGACCCATTGGTGCTTTTCTATTTTTGGGACCTACAGGAGTTGGGAAAACGTTATTAGCAAAACAACTTGCTATTCACATGTTCGGTGGTGAAGATGCCCTGATTCAGGTCGATATGTCTGAATACATGGAAAAATTTGCTATCAGTCGCATGACCGGTTCTCCTCCTGGCTATGTAGGTCATGAAGAAGGCGGTCAGTTGACAGAGCAAGTAAGACAAAGACCTTATTGCGTGGTATTATTTGATGAGGTAGAAAAAGCACATCCTGATGTGTTGAATATGCTTTTACAAATATTAGAAGAAGGGCGCCTCACCGATTCATTTGGCCGCCGAATTGACTTCCGTAACACCATTATCATTATGACTTCCAATTTAGGAGCAGATCTTATTCGCAGATCTTCTGAAGTAGGTTTTGCAGCAGGCGAAGGCACCCCCGATTATAAGTCTATGGAAGAGACAATTAGACGCTCGGTAGCTAAAGGATTTAAACCAGAGTTTATCAATCGCCTAGATGGAATGATCATTTTTAAACCTCTGGATAGAGCTCATCTCTTTAACGTCATTGAATTAGAGGTGAAAAAAGTGTTAGAGCGTCTAGCTAGAAAACAGATATCTTTCATCCTCGATGAAAAAGCAAAAGACTTTTTGGTAAACAAAGGCTTTGACCCTGCAATGGGAGCTAGACCCTTACGTCGCATTATCGAACAATACCTAGAGGACCCTCTAGCAGAACAACTTCTGCTAAATCCAGGTAAAGGCGGACACTGGTCCATTTCAGCAGACGAGGATAAACTCTTACTTACTCCTCAAGAAGAATGTTTGACCATAGCTGATAAACAAGCTCCTGCAGAGGGTGGCTAAAGAAAGGAGGGGTTCTACCCCTCCCTTTTCAACTCTTGCTAGAGAAGAACAATTCTTCTTCTTCTTCTAATAACATCTTCTTTAGATTGCTTTCCAAACGATTTAAAAATGTATCTCTTTGCTTAATCCATGGACAAGCATTTTCTCCAGCTGCATACAAGGTTTGTAATATTTTAGAATATTGGCGATTTCTTATTTGTCCAGTTATGGTTAATTGTACTTTTCTAGGACCAAACTTCAAATTTCTTGCTGGTATACCGGATTCAATAGCTGTCTTTTTTAACACTTGCTCAAACCCTACTAGGATGTTTAATGCACGAGCTTGCGCTTCCTGAAGGGAAATAGACTTATCTATTGCAGGAGTATATATTTTCCTTTTACTTATCTTTGCTAGTAAAACATCGATTAATTGTATTCCTCCGTTTCCATCAATTTGTCTATCTATCATTTTTGACCAAGGTAGTGCTTTTGTTACCTTATTTTCCAGGGCAGGAGTTGTATGATTATAAAGACCGCTTAGCATATTTCTAAACCAGGAGGCATATCCTGATGAAGAAGATGGTTCTTCGGAAGGGGCAAAACGACGATTACGCGAGCTTCTGCTCATACTTTCCTGTGCTTGAGGTATACAACCTAAATCTTTCCTGATATTTTGTTTAAAAATATCTTTAGAATCTCTAATCGTTAATTCTATGAATTGCAACATATCGAATTTGTTTATATCTTTTGCGTATTTAGCGTACAAAGACTCTGTTGTGTATTTAGCGTACAAAGACTCTATAAAACCTGGATTAATTAAAGAACCAAAACATTGCGCTAAGAGTGCTTTATCTGACAATATGCATCCTCTTGTTACAAGCCATATTAAAGCCTTTACTGCTTCATCTGGATGCTCATCGCACAAAATCCGCTTAAGTGTTGTTCCGTTATAATACGGTTGATAGGATGCAATAAACGACTGTTGCTGCTCTATCGAATCAAAGCCTAAACAGGTATGTGCGCCCATTACTACATTCTCTGCATTGCGTGCGATTAAGAGATATAAAACACCGTTGAGCACTTTTTGATCCAATGCTTGTAAATTCTTCTTTATAGTTGATTTAAGATTAGCCTTATGGATTTGAAATAGCATTTCCGGTATCTGGGTTATGTCAAACTTCTCGATATCAATAACCTCTAATTCTCCATCAAACTTTAGCATTGATATCCTGCTTTGAGAATTGTGCCAATTCTTTAATGTAAGAGTATGGTCAGAATGACTTAAGATAAGATCATGATTATTTGCCGAAATAACCATGCTTTCTGGTGTAACATGTGGTAAGAGTAAAACTCCTATTTTAGGTACCTCTAATGCATGATCAATAACAGCTGATTCAGAATGCAAGTCTATCAAATATTCTTTAATACTACTTGCATAGGCACTCTTTTCCGCTTCTTGATAATCGATGGCTAGTCTAGCTACTTCTGTTAGGTCTAATCGATAATTATCTGGACAAAAGTATAAACTTCCATTTTTCTTGCGATAGAATCCCTGCAAATTAACTAGTAAAGATGCATTTTCGTTATTTTCTCTAAGCAAAAGATCATCGTAATTACGATAAAATGATGTTTGGTTCAAATGCGCATCCATTGCCATTACGGAATGGTTGTTCATTTGTTCTTCTGATATACTGTAAAAATTCTGACGATTCGTAGCAGAATAAAAAGGTATAGCTTGTACTGGTTGTATATCGGATACTTCCCAAGTTCCTTCTACTGTTTTATGACAACTTTCCTCTCCTTCTGTGGGCGGTACAATAAACATCTTCTTCTCATTATCAATGAGTGCTAGATGCCTATGCTCATCGTTCAAAAAATAATCCTTTATCTGAATACGCGTATTTGGTTGTAGATAAAGCTGCAGATTACATCCTTCAACCTTGATTTCTTTGGGAAGAGTCGGTGTACATAATAGATCCAGCTTTTTATCCTCTGATTCATTATCAATTTCTATAAAATTTAAGCCTTCTTCCATGTCTTCTGCAAGTAAACTGTATATATCTCCATCTTCTCCAGCCTTAGCAAATCCCACCTCCTTTAAAGAGATTGCATCTGATTTGCTACTGCCAAATATGCTATAGGGTCTAGCCATTCCATTTTCTAAATTCTTGAGAATACCATATATCTGATCACTCTTTTTATTTGGATAAGTAGCCCTGTACCAATCTGCAACAGCGCTATTAAAAGGCTCTAGTTTTGTTTCTGCTCTTAACACAAAAGTATCTATTTTTACTTCTTTTCCCTTTTGGTCTTTATCGATGATTGGTTCAATAGAGCTACCGTATTTATCAATAAGTACGACATTGCTCACATGATTTTTTTTATCAAAGAAATTCGAAATATGAAGAGTAAATGTTTGCAAACTATCCGAAAGGTTTATCTCTAAGGTAAGGAGATTGCTTTCTTGAGAGTAGGTAATGTTATGCTCCTCGTTAAGTAACTCGGTTTCTGTAAAGATGACCGAAGCTCTGCCGCGATTCATATGAATCTTTGCACTACCTATCTCTGGTTTCACATAAAATGCATGATCGATATCCTCGTTACAGTTTACCACAGTATTAGGATAAACAACCGTCTGCTTGCAATTTGTAATGATGTCAGGATCGTCATCTTTACCACCTTTGCAATCGACAAAAACATTTCCATCATCAGCGCAATGCACTTTATCTCCTCTTCCTGCTTTGCTAATAAAAGCAGTCAGTTTATGAGCAGAGCTTGTATAACCCATATCTTTTTCCACTACTGTCATATTGCCTTGCTCATAGGATATATGCTCAGATTCTAAGTTGCTTGCATCTAGTATATTAGTTGAGTTTTCCCCGCCAAAAATTTTCCCTTCAAAGTCTGATTCAGTTAGCGTAAATCTATTGAAGGTATGGTTACCGCCATAGATACTTGCTGTTCCCTTAGCAAGGATAAATTCATTTTTCCACTCTTGATTGGCACGTATCCTTCCGGAATTTACTAACTTTAGATCAAAAATAAACTCTCCTTCTCCTCTGTTTCTACTTTGCTTATGTTCTATTCTAGATGTGTGACCAATGATGGCTGCATTTTCACAATAATACTTAAGGTTTTTAGAGCCATGGGTTTCGTGATCAACGCCATATGTGCAGTCATGTCCATATTTTTCATCATCTTGTGGACACTCTGGAATACAAAGAGGGTGATAATTTACACCAGGATTATCCGGCATCATACGAGAGAGACGGTGTTCACTTTGCCATGCAAACATGTCAATTACCCCATGCCCTGCTTTGATAAAATGTTCTTTAACCTCTTCGCATACTGTTTTAGTACCTACACCAACGAGTCCCAAGGCGGGTTCTTTTCTGCAATTTTCTTGGTGGGTTATTGAGGAAGTTGCTCCAAGTCCCATTGCATAAGCTACTGTCTTATGATTATTTAAGACTCTTTCCCATCCTTGATAAACTATACTCTTAACCATCTCTTTTCTAGCTGCAATATATTCCACACGTTTAGGTACAGGCAGAAAGAAGAGAGTATGCAAAAATAGATGGACGTTTTCTTTAGTGGTTAAACGATACTTGTCAAACTCTACTACCATACTAATACCACTATAAATCCCTTGACCAATAATTATCCCCAATCCAACCACAGTTCCAGCTCCTGTTGCTCCCAGTGCGGTAAAAATTACACTCGATACAATAGATGCACTAGAAAAGGCAACATTTGCCATAGCATCTCGCCATACTTTAGAGCTTTTTTCCGCTTGAGAAAGATCAATCGATGATCTCACCAAATCAATCACATCAAATGGATTACTGATTAATCCCCCAACACCGCGTGTAACATGAATACCAAATTTCATTTGCTTAATGATTTGAGGAGAAAGTTTGACAACTTTATCCTCAATGAGTTGTGAAAATAGGGAAAATCCGATCTCACCAGCGCTTAGAGAAAATTCCAGCATATCTCCTTGCTGTAGAGCGTAAAGAGCTCCATGACTACCTCTAGCTAAGCTAATCCTGCCGGCAGCATTAATCAACCTACCTGGATGATGATCTCTAGCCTTTGCTACCTCTAAGTAATAGGGTACGGTTTTAAGTGATCCTTCTATTGATGTATCAAGTATTTTGTTTAATTCATAGGAATTGAGCTTTTGACCATCTTCAGAAATCACCAATTCTCTTAGTGCATGAGCATTCTTTTTCTCATTCATAGATCCTTCAAAAGGTTCTTCGGAAAAGGAGGTAGCTTGTACTATCTCCTGTATAGATTCTTTGGATTTACCTCTAAGCTTTTGTAAGTATTCACGAGCTGTGAGCTTTATTTTACCTGCATTTAGGTTCTCTATTACATTCATCTGAGAATGGATTAATAAAGGCGGCGCACCATCATCATAGAGTTTTGCTCCCATATCGTATAAGGTTTTTCTGTGCAGCTTTTGGCCCTTAAAATCAAGGGGACCTAGATTTTGATCTTGTAAAGATAAAAGGGATCTCTCCGTTTGTATAGGATTTATGAGATTCTGCTTTTGCTCAATAGAAAGGCCTTGATTAGCTTTTGTTATATCAAGATGTTCTAGCAAAAATCCCTCTTCTAAAACTTCATAACCTGTTAATTTTACACTTTTTTTAACAACTTTCATGAGTTGATCCACATCTTTTACATTAGATACCAGAGCAATATTGCTATCAAAGTAGGAATAAACCTCCCCTATGCGATAGATAGCAATTACATGATTGCTCGTACTTAAATGAATCGCAAAGTCCCCCTTAAGTTGTCTGATATAGCGAGATAAATCCTCCTCTGTTTTAATACTTTTAATCGGACTTAGAAAAGAGGGAAGGCTATTTATCAGAATATCCTGCTGTCTTTCAAAACTATCAAGGACATTGCTAAAGGAAAAAATACTTCTTTCTTCTCTTGGGGAAATTTGCTTACCGGAGACTAAACGCTCATATAGCTCTGCTGAAATCTCTAAATTGTTCAAGAATTCTTTGAGTTTTCCTAAGAAAAACATTTGCGAAAATGCACGGGTAATAGCTGCACATTTACCCGCAATTTTATGATTTCTCTTCTCAAATGAAGGTAGATATAGGCCTTGTCTCACCGATGTAATTTCTATGCTAGGAAAATCACTTTTTAGTTCTTTCTTTAGTTTGGTAAATATTTTTTGTTGCTGTAACTGTGCTTCAATGCGTCTTCTTTTAGATAGTGGTTCATTGTTGAGCAATGAGATAATTTCATCAGTAATACCTACGTCATACAGACTCTCTTTCGCTATATCTAAAGGGATTTTGTGCTTATAATCTCGAACATTAAGGTCAGCATTTGCTTTGATAAGGGACTCGACTATTTCCTTATTGTATTTCTTGGGGAGGATGGCGTAATGCAAAGGGGTTTTCCCCAACTTATCACGGATATTAGGATCAGCGTCATTTTTTAATAGTAAATTTACCATTGCGCTATCATCATGTATAACAGCATCATGTAAAGGGGTCATTCTATTTATCCTGCTAATTACATTAAAGTCAGCATTCCCTTCTTTAAGGGATTTTACTATTTTTTCTCTTACTGTTTCCAAACCACGATGCTTAATAACATAATGTAAAGCTGCTTTGCCTGAATTATCACGGGTATTAGGATCAACACCATTTTCTAACAATAATTCTACTATTTTAGTATTACCTTTCTCAACCGCGTAGTGCAGAGGGGTTTTGTCCTTACCATCCCCGACATCAAAACCAGTTCCTTTTTCTAACAACAAGTTTACTATTTCAGTATTACCATTCTCAACCGCATAGTGTAGAGGGGTTTTACCCATACCATCTCTGGCATTGAAGTCAGCCCCTTTTTCTAATAATAAATTTACTATCTCAGTATTACCATTCTCAACCGCATAGTGTAGAGGGGATCTTTTCTTGTTATCCCCGGCATTCACATCAGCATTGGTACCAATCAGCAGATCTACCATGTCAATATGGCCATCTTCAATGGCATAGTACAAAGGGGTTCTATGAATGCCATCTCTCACATTGCTATTTATATGATTATCTACAAGATAGCCTATTACCCGTTTATCATTAGCGCTAGCAGCATAATGAAAGATCGTAATACCACGATCGTTAATAACCTCAACTATATCTAGAGCCTCATCTTCTTTCATTGACTGTAGTATGCTTAAAATATTTTTACGGATGGGGCCTCTGATTATTCCTATTAAATCATCAATATTGCTCAGTAATTGATAAGTCTTTGAATCTCGAAAGACAACTAGATCTATTGGACGCTGTGCATAAAATTTGGTCTTAGCTTGAATATCAGCCTTTTTTCGTATAAGAAATTTTACACTGTCAAAATTATCTCTTTGAACAGCGTAATGCAATGCAGTTTTGTGATTGATGAGATTGGAATAACCATTAATATCACAGAGCTTATTTTTTATGAGATATTCTACAACCCTTTGTTTGTTGCATTTAGCAGCAACTCCTATTAAAGTTAGCTCAAAAGGCTTAGTACGTCTAGACAACTCATCATATCCATATTTATCAACAAGTTTTTGCAATAGGGGCCTATCTTCTGCTTTTATGATTTTTAGCATACACCATGCATTTATCGCATACCCTTCTTGTAATACATCAGGAAGGATGGCTCCATGAGCTAAAAGAAAATGAGCCATGTTCAAATCTTGCAGAGCTAATGCATAGACTATCGGTTCTCCAAAGATTTGATCTTTAATATTTATATTAGCCTTTTTATCTATCAGTTTTTTAACAATATCGCCATACCCATAGATAACAGCTAAATGTAAGGCTGTCCTACCAAGGATGTCTAGAGCATTTATATCTATTCTGTTTTGTTGCAATACGTTTTCCATTCCCAGATGATCGTCTCTTAGTACAGCTGCATGTAAAGGGTGCTCCCGATTTTCAATAGCCATATTGTCAAAAAATGTTTGTATGCCTCCAGTGCCTTGAAAGAAAAACAGCTGCTGTAAAAGTTTAAATAAAATTTTGCGTTGTAATTCTGGAATAGCAATATTTCCTTGTTGTTTTCGGAGCATACCCATGACCTGTTGTGCAGCAAAGTATTCAGAAAACGTGATATGAATAAAATGAGGTTTTTCATTAATGATAGAATCAATAATGCCAAAATAGTCCTTCCCCCCTTGTATTTCCTTTATCAATTCATCTATTTTTTTCTTTTCCTCAGAAGAAAATAAAAAGTTGATGTCATCTACATCGCTTAAAGATCTATGATGGATCCCATCTACTTTAAACAGCAGAGAGTCGATATCTTCATTTGCCTCAAAACGTAGGGACTCTATAGTTTCAGCTCCAGGAAGTATGGATATATCTTCATCAACAGGTAGATAGTGCATATTTGCTTCAAATAAGGTATAAAGAGCTAAGAGCTGTAGTTTTTCCAAAGAATCTCGATAGTGTTGTTCAAATAGCTTATTCGTCTGTGGTTTTGTTGTATCCACATCTAGACGCTCTTCAAAAGATCTAAATTTATAGCTGATAAACTCTTGGTATAAATTAGCTAGGTTAAACTGATTCGATAGAGAAAATTCCTGTTGATTATAGTCGTGATAGAATGCTTTAAACTCCTCTTGAAAAATTTTTGCCATCATGTTTAGCTGCAGCGGTACAGCTGTGAACTCTTTATCTACAACTATATTTATAAAGGCATCCCATAACTTTTTAACACAGAATTTTAAACGTTCTTCATGAATAGGAGCTTCTGCTAGAACCATTCTAAAGAATTTTTCTAAAAACTGTTTTTGCTCGTTTTCAGATAAAAGATTTAATCCATAAGAAGAAGATATGCCTAATCCATTTTCTAGTTCATCACGCATATGCAAACGCGTTGTTATCCACATTTTTTTTACTTGAGATCTCTTTTTTAAAGTGGCAAGTAACTCGATTACTTGACCTTTATAAGCAGGGCTAATTTCATCAAATCCATCAAAAAACAAAATCATTTTATTTGGATGATGCAAATAATTTTTGAGTAGAGATTTTTCTAAAGGAGTATGTAAACCCATTAGCTCTGCTACTACACCGATAAAATTTTCACCAGCAATTAATTTTTGTAGTTTTTGTGTATGTTTGATTAAATTGATGGTAACAACCCATGAAGAGGGATTCTTTTCTTTTGCTCGCTCTGCTAAGTGCATTAATACCGTTGACTTTCCCATACCGGGATTAGCTGCTATAATGGCTATTTTATCCGTAATTTCTTCAACAATACTCTCTTCTTCTCTCTTATAATTAAATGTACGTTTTATATAACACTCTTTATCTATTCCGGTTAATTTAGAAACCACTTTACCTATTTTAATCTCATTACCATTAACTAAATCAGATAATATCTCTGCATTGATCATTCCTTTTTGGTTATTGCCTATCAATCTATGTAAAGGCATTTTCATGCCTTGAAAGTGTATTGTTTTTTCTAATACTGTATTTTGTGATTGAAGTGTCAGATCGGTTAAGCCATTTATGCTATCTTGCTCTTCTTGATAGGCATTTTGCGCTTGACCATCCCTCTCAAATGAATGAGCTAGAGAGTCATCATTTTTAGTAATTAGGATCATCTTTTTTTTATGAGGATTACTATTTACAATAGTTTTTAATTTTTCGTATAAATCTTGTAGATTGTCTGCTGTGTTCTTACACTCAATGACTAATAAGTTCCCTGTGTTTTCTGCTTTAAAAGCGTTTAATACTTTATCTTGCAGTAGCAGTAAACCATCTAAAGATAGAAAGATATAGCTACCTTCACTTTGGTATGAGGGATCATTTGTTAAAACCTGATTTACTTTAATAGCACTTAGCTTAGTGCTGTGTGGAGATACAAAATGTAAAACTTGTTTTTGACCGCTATGTAAAAAATTTTCAATTTCTGGTAATTGATTCTCTTTAAAAATGACACCAACCTGCTTTAGCCTTTGACTATATCCTGATGTTGGCCCAGATATTTTCAACGTATCTATTTTTTGATTTACAAATTTGAAAAATTCTTCACCGTCAGCAGGTGATAGAAATCTACCCTCTTCTCCTTTTGGCCCCTTCTCTTTCATCCAATTTAACATTTCTTTCAAAAAGTTATCTGTAATAAGATCTGCATCAATCAAATTGTATTTTTTCCCTATTTCCCGAGCAATAATCCCGCTTAATGCAACCTCATTGGGTTGATCTACTGCAAATACTAACTTTTCTAGAAAATCATCTATCTCCTTATCGATATTTATATTCTGTCCCTGTATCTCTTTTTTTACTTCATCTCCCTGTTTTAAATGTGCAATTAAACCATTACTAGCTTGTAGTTTATACCTCGTACCACCATTTTTAAAAAAAACATCATCGCTATTGATCTCTTCGACGGAAATTTCTTTTCCTTTATTTTTCCCTGCCTTTATTATCTTCAGCGTCTTTGCTTGGCCCTGTATTGTACTAGCCAAATCAAAGTCAATATTGGTACAGATAATAAAGTCTTCTAGATTGCTACTTTGGAAAGTGGGATTTTTCTTGATCCTTAAGTAAGAAATAAAATACTTTTCTAAGTTAAATTCACCGTCTTTATCTGTTGTAAATAATTCTCCTACCGTGATTTTTTTACTTTTATCCTGCTTATGCTTAGCCTGCAGAAAACGATAGTTTGTCTTGCCTTGATCCGAATACTTAAATACCAAGTCGTCAAACTTCTCTGCAGCATTCCACTCTGTGGATAAGCGAAAATCATATCCTTCTATCAAACCGCGGTTGAGAAAAAGCATCAATAGTTTCAATTGGTAAATGTTACCATGTAAACTATGCTTTAACCCAGAAGCTGGATATGTTTCTGGTGCTATAGGGTTTATTCTTGGAACATTGTGAGATACACTTGGACCAGGTCCCCTATTTGAAGGCCCTGGTTGAGCTAAAAGGTCGATTATTTTTTGTCTATTAGGAGTGCTGCTTAACTTAGCTAAATCTAAAGCTGTCTTATGTTCTTTATTTTGAATAGCACTGTCTGCTCCTGCATCTACAAGAAGCTCAACAATATCTTGATGTTCTTCTTTAATAGCAGCATGCAAAAACGTATCTCCATCATTATCTTGATAATTAATGTCTACTTCATTAAGTAAATTTTTAATTTCACCTATTGTATCTATGTTATTTTTAGGATTATGCTTAGAAATAGCAGCAAATATTTGTAGTTCTTTAACATTTTTAGGATTATATTGTCTCCGCTGCCTTTTTAGTTTAAGATGGGAAGAATCCCCTAAAGCGCTAAAATCTTTATCTTTTGATAGTTTTTTTTGTACCAATGCATGTACTTTAAATTGCGTATTAGTATCTAAATTACTTTTCTTCGATCCAATTATTTCAGCATTGAACCCTGGTTTAAAATAATAACTGTCATTAAGTTTAAGTGTCATTATGTCATACTCATTGATTGTAAAAATACGGACGTGCTTATACGGCATAAAATATTTTAGCGACAAGATTTTTTATATTTAGAAATCTTATACGGGAAAATTTAAAACAAATTATTTTGACAATGATTGCAAGGTTGTTTTTTGAATTATCGGCCAAAAAGCTTGAAAAGTGGCCGTATTTGAGGTAAAATTGGCCGTATTAAGCAAAATAGGCCCTTTATGAGCTTTCGAACTAAGAAATTGGCCGTATTACATTACCTAAGCCAAGAAGCAGAATTTATCAGCTTATATGAATTACTTAAAAAGCTTGGGAGTAATTATACTGAAAGAAGTGTAAGACGATGGCTTGCTGAAATGGTTAAAGAGGGCCTAGTCGAAAAGATCGGAGACAAACGCGGGACTAGATATAAAGTCACTTGGCATGCTCAACATGTAGAGTCTGTTAGGAGTTGCTTCAGTTCTAAAAGCAAAAAAATACTAGAAAAGATACGACTTCCCATCTATGAAAGAGTTCCCATCACCTATATGGATAATTGGTTTGATGCTTACCAACCAAATAGCAGTTTTTACATTCCATTAGAACTGAGATTGCAGTTACATAAAGCAGGAAATCGTTCTACACTTTCAGCACCGGCTGGAACTTACGCGCATCAAATTTTTAACCGCCTACTTATTGACCTTTCCTATAATTCTTCTAGATTAGAAGGCAATACATATTCCCTATTAGATACGCAGAAACTCCTTCTTGAAGGAGCAAGCCCTGAAGGAAAACTTGATGATGAGAGAATTATGATTCTCAATCACAAGGAAGCCATTCGCTATTTGGTAGATACGGCTCCGAGATTAAAGATAGATAAAGAAACTATTTACACTCTGCACTTTCTTCTCTCAGATGGACTACTTGAAGTTACTCGCCATGCAGGAAAGGTCAGAGATCATGGAGTTCGCATAGGAGGTTCAGTCTATATCCCTTTCGAAGATCCTAAACAATTAGAACTGCGCCTTAATCATATCGTTAAAAAGGCTGCATTGATTAAAGATCCCTATGAGCAAAGCCTATTCTTGCTTATACATATTTCCTATTTACAAGCATTTGCAGATGTAAACAAACGCACCGCGCGCCTCAGTGCTAACATTCCCCTCATTAAAAATAACCTTGTTCCTCTGTCGTTTAATGATGTGGAAAGAAACGATTACACCTCAGCTATGATTGCGGTTTATGAGTTACAAGATATACATCCAATCCTTGATTTATATGTATTTTCATACTTACGGACTTGTGCTCTATATGACTCAACAGTTAAAACAATAAATTATGATGAAATACGAGTACGTTATCGACAGCAACGTCGTGGTATTATCAGTCATATTATTACTCATAATTTAGTAGGAAGATTCATGCGTAAATATATCTCTACTCAGACTTCAAAATTAGTTAAAAAAGAAGATCAAGCTTCTTTTATCGAAGATGTTATGGAAGACCTTAAAGAAATAAATGAGAGTCGTATTGTTGGTCTTGGTATTACAAAAGACCAATTAAAGAACTGGATTGATTTAAATAAGAAAGCTCAAAGAGAAAATCCCTGATAAAATCCTTGCAAATTTGTTGTAGGGTGATCCTATTGGATAATCAAGCTAAGAAGTCTTTGCCCTTGAAGATTATAAAAAAGATGACAGTTTTGGATCTTTTGCAAAACAATTCTCTAGAGTGATATCCCTTGTGCACCAATATATAATCGTTAACCAAGGTGTTTCATTTCTCAACAAAGCCTACCTGTGCACTTGTTAAAATAATTAATGTTAATTGAAAAAATATTATTCTTTTGCTGTACTGTTTATTTTTGGCCCATTCAATAGAGAAGTGCGACAAATAGATTAAAATTTAAAGTGGTCAGAGATGGCTGCAACTTCTATGGTGTTTTTAAGACAAAAAAAATACCAAAGGAGGAGCAAATGCCCAAGGGCTAC
>JBAUFS010000054.1:0-4325 GCA_049679255.1 Candidatus Rhabdochlamydia sp. | reverse complement strand
AATTCAGTAATTGCTAGTTCGTCCATTTTGAGCCTTTTTTGTTTTTGAGTGTATGAATCAAAATATCATAAACGATAAAAGGCTCTTTTTCAATATGTTATGATAGATCTTACGTTAAACTGGCGTTGGATAACTATATCATTCTTAATTTTTTGTAAAAATCTATAGAGAGCAGGTCCTGGCTTTAACCAGGACCTGTTTTTTTTAGAACTTCAAATCTATACTAGCAGCTGCTTGATGAATAAGAGAGTGATTTTTTCCCAAATCAAGCTCATAATACAAGGAAATAGCAGTTGTTTTATAACTAGCTACAATATTTGCCCCTAATGCTATTTGTTGATTGATTTTCTGTTTTTGAAATCCTTTAACGTCTAAATGCTTACCTGTATCATTTAAAGATACTTTATAATCAGCTTTGCCAATCGGGGCTTGCGCAATCCATCCTAAAAGCACTCCAGGAGAAAAGCATAGGGAATTGCAGGTAAAATTCCCTGTTGCTTCCATTGCAATTTTGCCTTGAAATTCATGAGATGTCAAAGCAGCTCTATGAAAATAGATGGGAGCGGATTTCTTCTCATTAACCGGTCTTTCAAAAACATGATAGATATCTAAATCTACAAAAGGCCTTAAACAAATGTTTTGTGTTACAGCAAGATTGTAGCCAGCTTCCACACGAGATGTTAAACCAATCCCGTGGTGCTTGCTTTTTATTATATGATCAACTTTTGCAAATTTTAAATGGCGTTTATTTTTAAAAGTATTTGCAGATGCAATAAGGGAAGCATTTGCGTAAAAGCAGTCTCCTACCCAACCACCATTTAATCCTGCATAAAAACTAGCAATATGCGATGAGGCTGTATTCTTACCCCACTTCAGGCAAGAATCGGTATAACCAATTCCACCACCAATGACTATATTTTCGCTAGCAAAATGATTACCTCCTAAAACAACTCCTCCCATGTAAGACTTATAATTTTCTAGTCCACATCCCTGTTTTTGATGGGTATAATGTCCAATAGGTTCAACCCAAATGGTAGAAACAGAATCAACACATCTATCATTGCGACGCAAAGCATTGGTAAAACTATTTGCTATACTAGAAGCATTGATATAACTCTCATAAGTCATGCCCCCTAATTGAACAGGTGTCATCTGAGAATAGACTTTCTCAAGTTTTTTTGGATTATCAAGCATGAAAATGTTTTCAATAATCTTAAAAGCATCGGTTCCTTCTTTAAACTGCGCATCTTGCATAAGATGAGTCAGGCTTCTAGAAATATCTGACATGCTATTATCCACAGGCAATTGGTACATGGTTTTTGTAACAGATAGCACAACTTCATCTGGCTTATACCCCACATCAAATAAAGCGATATCCAAAGCTGTGTTTTCTACATTGTCAAAAGTTCCTTCTACTGTTTTTGCTTCTAAAATCGTATATTCTGTTCCTTTCTGATAAATTCCAGGCTTAGGTAGAATACGTAAGCGTCCCGCTAAGGAAGCTTTATCATCTACTTTGACAAAATCGGATTCCCCCTGTGCATTTACTTCAATATCTAAACACCCCGATGGGCTTTGTATAAAATCTTCCTCGACACGAAGTGTTCCTATGGAATTACCTGGAGCCACTCTACCTTGGTTTAATAGACTAATAACAGAACTATTACCGCTAAAAACACCTGCTTCTGTTACAAACACATCAGCTCCCGTTGGACCATTTACCTGTACTTTTCCTTCCCTGATCACTAGATTTGTAAATAAGTTAGAGTTATCACCTCTTAATTTCAATTCTCCCTTACCTGTTTTAATGATTGTTGTTGTGCTATCGTCATAACCATAATTTGAACCTGGACGATAAGCAGATAAAGAACCTGCAAAATCTCCTGATTCAATAACTGCATAACCTAAATAGTTCGATAGTACAACCCTGCCATTACCAGAGAGATCGCTTATATGTACCAAGTTTCTATCAATAGCTAAAGTTGCATCAGCATTTATAGAAACATTATTTAAAGTTTTCATTGGAGAATCGTCTAAATATACAGATTGTACTTTAAATGCATCTATTTGATTAAAAATCTCTTGAGTATTTTTAATACCATCTAAGACCTTCTCTTCTACTTCATTAGGCAGAGGACTTACATGTACAATTCCTTCTTTAATAACTAAGTTCGAATTATACAAATTTCCATGAACAGCTAATTTTCCTGGTCCATCCTTAATCAGATGAGTTTGCTCTGAAGATCTACTATAAATATTTCCTAAAATATTTATTGTTCTATCGCTTGTATGTATTGTGCCTGCCTCATCTAAAAATAGATCACGTTTTATATCTAAATGTGCAATATCTGGCGTAGCTTTTAGCGTTGCATGTTTTAGGGTAAGTCTTCCTTCTCCTAAATTAGCTTCGGATTCAAGTTGGAGTGTAGCTCTTGATACGCTGGTATCCCCTTGGTAAGAATTAGGCCCTTTTAGACAAACCGTTCCTCTACCTTCAATAGAGAGAGAGCTCCCTGGTATTTGCTCGTTGCCCACTGATCCTGAAACTTCTACTATTTTTCCTTCATCTACAATAAGGCGCACATCTCCAATGAGGGAATTCTCTATTTCTAAGGAGTCTGTAACATGCAGGGCTCCTCCTTTAAAAGAAATAAAACCATGAGCTCCCAAGTTTTCAGGGCTATTAATAGAGATTTCTCCAGAAAAGATCCGAGTAATAGAATTACGGTCTTTATTATTTCCTGCTAAGGTAAGTACTCCTCTACCTAATTTTGCCAAACCGCCTGCTCCAGAGAGAGCACCTTCATAAGTACCGCTAAAATCCTGATCAAAAGCAATCCAATCCCCTTCTTTAAGAACCACCAAATACTCTTTAGGAGCAGTTGTGGTGTCAACAATCAAAGAAGAAATTTTATTTCCCTCTCCACTAAATATGATCCCTCCTTCAATGGGATAGGGCATTTGTAACTTAACTGTCCCTGTCGCTTGGATTTTAAGAATACCAGAACCTGTAATCCTTTGATCTATTATTTGACCATCGTTTGCTACTAAAACAAGCTCTGCATTATTTTTAACTATTCCTTTAACAACTCCAACTGGCACAGAAAAAATCCCCTTTACCAGATTAACATCTCCTTCAATGGAACCTATATTTTTAAAAATACAGGCATCAGTTCTTTCCAACATTTCTATTTTTAACAACTCTTGATGACCTGCAGCATTTGCTAACTTCATTGTTTTATTGCTTGCATCAAATGTCAGTGGTTTTTGAATAACAATCGTAGATTCAGCCGTTGCAGCATCTACCTGAGAATCTATAAAATTTTTATTAAACACGACCTCTAAAGGAGTTTTAATATGGCGATTATTAATGGATTCAAATGCCTGTACTATATTAGCATCTATTGCTGCTTGCTCAGAATGAGCGTTTATAGATGTCCATGCCATCCAAGAACAACATGAAATTCCCAATAATTTAATAATAGAATTAGGTATTATTTTTATTTTTTTCACAAAATCTCCTTATGCATACAAAAGTAACTTTAGAATGCGTTTTGGCATTTTATTCTTTTTTTATTCAAGTACAGATAATTAATTAATATTAACTCTACGATGTTTATTTATTTTTATAATTAAAATAAAATTTATTATTATTAATTTAAAAAAAATAATTAATAATTATAAGCTTGTTAGACTTGGCTGTTTCTTACCCTCTTAAAGATGAGGATAATCAGCTAAAATTTTGATAAGTTTTAAATTTAAAATAGGATTGCAAGGGTTTTTTGCGTATTAGGTCAACTGCAAAAAAAACTCTTTGTATTATATTTTTTTTTGAAAACAGAACAAATAGATGCTTGCAAGGAAGGCGTATATGAGGATCTTCTGAGCTAATCCATCCTAAAGACTGCATTTGTAAAAAATACTCTTCTACAAAGGATTTATCGCCTTCCCTTCCTACTTAAGGAGCCATCTCAGTAAGAATTCAGTTTTTTAAAGCTATCTCATCTTCAAAATTAAGTATCTTGCGCTGGATCTCCATGTGCTCAATAAGAAGGACCTGCTCCTGAAACATCTGACGGTATTCTAGAATGCTTAGAGCCCCTTTTCCTTCAATAACTTTATATTCACAAGAATCCTTCAAAGGTAAAGAGATCCATCGTTCTTCTCCTGGTTGAAATCCCGATAACTCTAAGTTTAACTTACGCCTTTTCAACTCTAAAGTGCGACAACTGCAGACTTCAATCTACATTCATTGAAGACCTCTATGGGTGTACGAAATTGTAACACTTTTCTAGGCCGATTGTTAAGCAAATCCTCAATTTCTT
>JBAUFS010000053.1:0-1907 GCA_049679255.1 Candidatus Rhabdochlamydia sp. | reverse complement strand
TATAATAAATAGGCTTTACTTCGTGCAAAGAGAAGCGGATAAACGTCTTATCGGGATCGATATCCAAGTTTAATTTTTCTTTAATGCCTTTTTTTATCAAATCTGCGGCTGTTGTATGAGGGTTGGGGAAAAGTTCATGCAAATCGCTAGATACATCATGAATATTAGGCAGAAGAGAAGGGATGTATTCGATAGCTCCTGCAATAGTTGCGAAAAGAGCAGAATCCGTAGATTGATGATTAGGCATGGAAGCAAAATAGTAAGAGTAAAAAGGAATGAGTCTACCGTCTACACTTAAATCTGCAAATGTTCGCTCTTTTTGTCTTTCTGCGATAAAAGAAAAAATGTCTCTTTGAACAGCTATTGGCACTGTATTCTCTTCTGACTGGACATAGTCTTGATAGAGAAAAGCATCTAGTTTGGTTTTATTGATCATTCTGCTAGAGTGGGGGAAATGAGAAGCAATCTTGGCTAAATTATCTGGGGATTCTATTTCGTGAAAAATCCAATGAATCAAGAAATGTTCATTCTTAGCTTGGATAAAAGAGGGGGTATATCCAGGTATGTATAACAAAAGCTCATTGGTCTCTAGATCTCGAATTTTTACCATATCTGAAGAGGTTTGGTTATTGAAAACAAAAGAGGATATCTCAACATAATTGGGGATTGATGGGGTTTCTAAAATATCAGAAGGGATCTTTTGGGGGTCTATTACGCTTAAAGCTATTAATGCTCTTATCTTTTCTTCGTCCAAGCCTATAGCTTGGCATGCTAGCTTAAAACCTTTATCAGAGAGCTCAAATGCGCTACTTTGCTGCTCAAAAAGAGCTCTAAGATAGGAAAGTTTAGCTAATATTCTATAGTTATTGGAGTTGTTTTGCCAAAAATGCTCTAACTTTGTTTGGTAAGTAGATTTTATGGCAAGAAGGTCGTTTGCTTGAAGAATTTTATTGAATTTTAGATTTTGAGTGTCTTGATTGAGTTGAACTTTTAGAGCAGCGCTATCGGATAAAAAAGATAACAGCCATTCTGATGAATAGTAACTCAAGGTGAAATTGATTAAATCAAAGCTTAAAAAAGGTGGATGACTATTTTCTTCCCCTTCTTTAAAAAAAAGAACACTTACTGTATTAGGGTCGATATTCTTGTTGTATAAGCTTTTTAATTTTTTACTAAAATAAGCAACTACGATTTGCTTTAGGTTGGGATACACAGTATTTATCCTATAGGCCCTCTCTATTAGGAAGGAGTTTTCCATAAGAATTTTTAAGAAATTGCTTACAGAATGAACTTGGAGCTCTTGGGGAGTAGAAAGATCTTCTGCTTGCCAAAGATTATTCACTTTCTTGAAATAAGCATTAACAAGAGTAGCGCTTAAGCGATCGATGATATTTTTTAAATCTGCAACCTTTAATCCTTGGATTTGATTTTCTATAGTAACGTTTTCTGGATGGGAATATAATCCGGCCAGCGGATCATTTAAGAGAGAGCTTTCACCTATGCTTTTTTTAAGTAGAGCCTCTATCAGTGTTTCTGAACTAGTGCTCGTGCCAATAGGTATATTTATATATGTTGTATCTGGGTCTAGTATAAGAGAAGAATTATGTTGGGTAATTGCTTTTTGTAATTCCTCTTTTGCAAGCAGCCGAAAGCTCAGGGGGATTTGGCTAAGCTTGGTTTCTTCTGTAATTGATTCATGAATATCCATAGAAACCTCTTTTTTCATTTGTTTCTTATTTTTTAAATGGAAATATTTGATCTAATTTTATTCTAAAAAGTGGCCGGTATATATATTGGAGCTCGTTTAATCGTAGATAAAAAGATATTTGAACGACAAAATTCCAAAGTGATCTTGTCATAGTGAATTCCATGGTTTTTTAAAGATGTAAATACATCTTTTAAATTAG
>JBAUFS010000052.1:0-22556 GCA_049679255.1 Candidatus Rhabdochlamydia sp. | reverse complement strand
TCATACACTTGAAAATAGGGAGAATGAAGATTGTACCCAGCCCAAAGATGAGGCAATATGACCCATCGCCTTCTTTCTTGGACGAACAGGGACTTTCCTAAGGACAAACGATCTAAACGATCTTTGTCTTCATAACGGCCAAGAATCTGCGGTGGGACATACACTCTTTTAAGCGTGAGGTCTTGCGCTGCCTTAATGAGAAGATCTGTTTCATGAAGAGAGGCTTGTCCAGATAAAGGGGAGATGTATCCATCTATGAGAAGGTTTGTGTTTAAAGAAGCGATTTCATCAGGAGTGGAAGGACCTACATTTTCGAAAGGAGCTGCTATCAGCCTTGAAGTTAAGATAAAACAGAGCAACCAACGCATAAATTATGCCTTAATCCATGTTACTTAAAAACTGACTCCATAATAAGGAGCGCAATTTGCTTATTTCTTTATCAATTAGACAACGATCAACGCATTGATGCGAAATCCAATTGAGATAGAGCGAGATTATAATGACAGGGAGAATTTTAATCTAGGATCTTGTGACTTTTCTTAGGACACCTTAAGAACACAAATATGTGTTCTTAAGGTGTCCTAAGAAATGGTTGTTATTAGCTTACTTAAGCTGAATAGAGCAGAAATAGGCCCCTCTATTACGATCACGAACTAGCAGTAAGATGGATTTAGTCGTGTTTTGATTCATTGCTTGACTAAACTCTAAGAGGTTTGACACTTTTTTGTGATTGATCGTTTGAATTAAGCATCCTGGACGCAAACCCGCAAGTGCTGCTGGAGAGTTGGGTTTTACTTTTGTAATCACAACTCCTTCTTCTGTAGGCTTGTAACCAAGCTGCTTAGCATAATCTTCTGTTAATGCTTCAACCTGTAATCCTAATTTTTGCACAATCCCATTTTCAGCCATCACATTATCGGAATTAGAACCCAATTTTACAGAGATTTGTTTGGTCTCCTGATTGCGTTTTACCTTTAGTTGGATAGTAGAGCCAGGGGATTTTAGAGAAATTTCTGTTTTCAATCCTTCAGAGCTCTTAACAGGTTTATTGTCATACTCTAAAATAATATCACCCTGCTTGAGTCCCGCTTGATCAGCAGCAGACCCAGGAACAACTTCAGAAATAAGAGCTCCTTCTGGTTTTGATAAACCAAAAGCTTTAGCGATGTCTGCATCCATTGGTTGTAGAGTAACTCCTAAAAATCCACGTGTAACACTTCCCTTTTCTAAGAGCTGATTCATAATGTTTTTAGCCATGTTGATCGGAATAGAGAAACTAATCCCCATGTAGCCGCCGCTATTAGAAGCAATGGCTGTATTGATTCCAATCACTTCTCCTTTTGAGTTTAAAAGCGGACCGCCTGAATTGCCACGATTAATTTGTACTGTGCTCTGAATGAAGTCTTCTAGATCATTAATATGTAAGTTCTGCCGCCCCTTGGCGCTAATAATCCCTTGGGTAAAAGTGGATTTTAGAAGAAGGGGACTACCAATCGCAAAGGCTAACTCTCCTATTTTAACAGAGTCTGAATCTCCTAAGGGCAGATAAGGTAATGTTGGTATTTCTTTTGATTCAATCTTCAGAAGCGCAATATCTGTATGTGGATCAGACCCTACTAATACAGCATCTACTTCTTGTCCATCGTGTAGAACAATAGTGATCTTATCACAATTATTCACCACGTGCGCATTTGTCATGATGTGACCGTCAGGGCTACAAAAAAAGCCAGATCCCGCATTTTTTTGAGGGGTAGGTTGAGGCATTTGTCCAAAAAATCGATTAAATATTTCGCTGTGAAACTCAAAAGGATTCTGTATACCGTAAGATTCATTGGAATTGCTTTGCGCTTTTATGGAGATAACAGCGGGGTTAGTACTCTCATAGATGAGATTAAATACTTGTGATATCTGATCTAAAACCTGAGTTTCTTTTAGAGTGGGAATATGAATCGAGTTTGCACTAAGAAGAACAATGCTTAAAACAAGAAAAATAGGAGAGTGAATAGATAATTTTTTCATAATATAACCCCTGTAAATTAAGCTGCAAATTGAGCATATAAAATATACATTTCTCTAAATTTTTGTAAATTAAGTAAAGACTTTAAGGCAGTTCTTGGTCAAGTAGTTTCTCTATGGCATCTTTAGCTACATTACTTGGAATAGCAAAAGAGAGACCTGTATAGAAACCTTCTTTATAGCGCCATGTGCTTCTATTCACCCCAATTACTTCTCCATCTAAATTGAGAAGAGGTCCTCCGGAGTTGCCTGGGTTAATGCTAAGATTGATTTGTAGGGTATCTGGTTCTTGGAATTTATCTTTTTTTAGACTGCTTACAATTCCAAATGTTACGGTAGATTGCAAACCAAAAGGACTGCCAATGGCTGCAACCCATTCTCCTAGTTCAATAGAATCGGAATCAGCTAAAGCCAAAAAAGGAAGACCTTCTGCTTCGATTTTAATTAAGGCAATATCAGAAATAGGATCTGCTCCTATTACGATACCATCGAATTGTAATTGATTACTTAGTGTAACAGTAATTACATCTGCACCCTGAATTACATGCTCATTGGTTATAATATATCCATCTTCGGTAATTAAAAATCCTGAGCCGATGTAGGCTTTTTCTTCATTATTTCCCCACAAAGAACTAATCCAGCTAGAAGATGAGGTTAATTTCACTTGGATGAATACAACAGCAGGGACAGATGCATTTACAATCTCAGTAAAAAAGTTGGCTGCTTTTTTATCTGAGATTTTATGAGGTTTAGAAGGAAAAGGATAAGCAGCATAGGTGCTATTTAAGCAGAAAATGCTTAAAATAAGAAAAAAAAATACTTGCATAAAGAGCCTATAGCTAATTTATCTTTTTTGTTTAAAACTATTTGTTTTCTCTTTTTTTATTGATAAGAGACGGCTGAATATATCAATTATATTTTTTATTTTACAAGTTATTTTTATAGATTAGGTATTTTAAATAGAAAAAACGGGCAGAGGATTTTGCAAACCAACGTTTTCATTGTTGATTAATTCTTGATTGGCAAAAGAAATAAATATTCCTTGGGCAAGTTTAGGCTTTAATTCTTTTTCCACGATGTATTTTACATCATTGACTGTTGCATTCAGAAGAGATTCTCGGAACTCTTGACGCATTTCTTTTGTTTTTTGACTGCGAAGACATCCATAAGCTATAAGAGCCCTATTTTCTGGTGAAACAGGGGAATCTAAATCTTGTAAAATCGTGAGTTTTGCTTCTTCTAGTTCTTGTGCGGAAATTTTTCCTCTGCAGAGTTGATCAACCGCTTCGTGGAAATAATTTCTAGTGCCATAGATATGAGGATCTCGATAAGAGAGAAAATAAAAATGCCCCATTTTGGTGCTAAATGTTGCATTAGCACCATATGCTCCGCCTTGTTCTCGAATCCTTGGATGTAGAGTTTTATGTTCAAACAAAACCGAAGCAATTGTCAAAGCGGCTGCATAAGGATGAATATAAGAAATGGTAGAAAATGCTTCTACATTGAATGCAACCTGCGAGGAGATCAAGCGAATCTGAGAAGAAGGTAAAATTAAAGGGGTTTCAAACTGCCAAGGGCTTGTTTTAAGAGTGGGTAACTGGTTAAGGTTAAAATAATTTTTGCTTTCTAGTTCTTTTAACATCTCATAAGAACAACTCAATATCAAATGAGGTTCATTAAAAGTGAAAATTTTTTCTTTTAGCGCTTTTAATCGATCAATCACCTTAGGAAGATTGGTTGGTAAATCTTGACAGATAGCTTGCAGGGTTTTGAAGTAACGCAATCCATACCAAGCTTCGTTGATATGCGTAGCTGTGGAAAAACCACTAATGGCTAAATGAGTAGCGTAGCGCATTGCCTGTCGATTTAATCGATTGAGCAAAGATGTATAGGTTTGCAAAATGAGCTCTTCGATTCGTTTGGTTTCATCTAACCGAGGATATAAAAGCAGATCCTGCATCAAGGCAAATAGTTGCTCTGCTTTGCGATATAAGCACTTTGCTCGTAAATTAAAAGAGGGACGTAGTACTTTTGGATCTAAAGTTTGGGGATACAAGGAGCAAGAAGTGGTCAGCCCTCCTGTATGAGCCTGCATATATTCTAGATTCTCTCTATAATCTCTATTTCCGCTTCCCAACTCAGATAAAATGGAGGTTAATAAATGCACATAGGGCAGCTCTTCTTCTTCAATCGTGGGCAGGTCAAAAAGCAGGTCTACGTACAAGATGTGATTAGTAAAGCAATCGTGATGATAGATGGTTAAGTTTTTTGAGGAAATGATTTGCAGGGGAAAATCACGGATGGCGGTAGGTACATCGTTTAAAGATATTTTCGGCAGACAGTCCAGGGCTTGAGTGTCTGTTTGCTTTTGATATAGAGCTAGGTCTCTTGTTTGTTTTTGGATTTCCTTGATTTGTTCTTTAGATAGCTCTTGCTGACTTTTTTTGAGTCGTTTTAACTCTTGATTTCTCTCCTCTTCTGCTAGATGAGGATCTGGTACCATAATCAGTCGAACTCTATGAGGGTTGCTCAGGAAATACTTGTCAATTAATCCAGTTAAATAAGTAGGCTGTTTTGTTTTTTCTAATAACTCTTCGAATAAAGAGTGCGCCATTAATCCTGATTCAGAAGCACATCCATGTTGTTTAGCTAAAGCCGAGCGCATAAACAAAGAGAGACCAAAAGGAGATTGATCTCCCCCTATCTCTAAACGAGAAAGTTCTAACTGATGAATGGCTGCATCGATTAAATGCTCTGGAATACCTTCTGTGACAATCTTTTCTAAAGTGTTCATTAAAACTTGCTCTAATTCATCAGCATCTTTCTCTTCGGTCCCTTTACAGACAAGAAGATAAGGTATTTCACTCATCTCCATGCTTATGAAGCCAGTTGCAGAGATACAGAGTTGTGATTCGAGCAAGGCTCTTTTTAAAAGAGAGGCGTCTGTTTCCATTAAGATCACATCTAAAACACTTAATGCCAGCACATCTTCTTGTTCTATAATAAGAGCTGTTAAAAATCCAAAAGCGATGATTGCTCTACGAGAAGAAGTTTCAGAAGCTTCAATGGGATAGCGCATGGTAGAGAACTTTGGCGCATCAAAACGCTTTTGTTTAACTAAACAAGTAGCAGGGGAGCTACTTGCTTTGTTTAGCGTTTCTTCTGCAATAAAATCTAGGTGTTTTTGCAAAGGAAGATTCCCATAAAAGAAAAATAAACAGCGCGCCGGTTGGTAATATAAAGAGTGGAAGGCAATGAGCTGCTCATAGGTTAAATGAGGAATTTCTTCCGGGTCTCCTCCTGAGTTAAACGCATAAGGAAGATCTGGCAGAAGTAGAGCCATCATAGCATGCCACATACGTGTATCGACAGAAGAGAGACTTCCTTTCATCTCATTGTACACAATCCCTTTAATATGCAATCCTTCTTCTGGTTTTTTAGGATTGATAAACTCTAGGCGATGTCCTTCTTGCAAAAAACTCATCCGTTTTAATTCTGGATGAAATACCGCATCCAAATAGACATCTAGTAAATTATAAAAATCCTTTTCCACCTGTGATGCTGCAGGATAACAGGTGAAATCAGCACCTGTTAAGGCGTTCATAAAAGTATTTAAGCTTCTTCGTCCCATGGCAAAAAAAGGATCTTTTACTGGATATTTCGAAGAGCCGCATAAGACCGTATGTTCTAAGATATGTGCTACACCATTTGAGTTATACGGCAGGGTCTTAAAAGAAAGGCAAAATAGATTCTCTGGATCATCGTTCTCAATATGCATAACAACAGCACCTGTAGGCACATGCATAAGCTCGCGCAAAGCACAATGCAGCTCATCAATAACTAAATACTTTGTAACGATAAAATCGCCGTATTTCTCTCCAATTCGTGTCAAAGATTTACAAAATGTATACATGAGTCCAGCTAATTTAAGCGCTTAACAATAGACCAGCTAAAGATTTTAGTAAAGGTGATCTCATCTTTTGTATGTAGAGGTTAGTGAATTTCTTAAATCAATAAAAGTAATTATTTTTTAATAAATTAAAACTAAATTAATTGTATTAAAATTGAGTTTAATTCTTGATTTGTAATTTTATTAAAAATAACATCATTAAAAATCTATTCCTTTATTAAAAAAAAACTATTAAGAGGTCTGTACGCTATTTATGTTGAAGTGGTGTGTACACAAAAACCAATTGCAAGTGCTCCCTGTTATTTTAAAAGAAATCGATTCACCTGCCCAATGCAAAAAAAATCAGCTTGAAGAACATAGTTATCAGTCTCTAGACTCTTCCTTTCGTAAAGAGGTAGATGCTGTTGCTATTTCATCTTTTCCCCAGCAAAAAATTGAAGAAACTCCTTTAGATGCTAATCGACAAATTTCCTATGATAACATCCAATCTGTTTCAGCAATCCCAGATATTAAACACGAAAACAAGCAACACCGAGCCTGGATTAAAAATATAAAAACCGTATTACAAAACATACAAAAGCCAGGAGTGAAAAAAATAAGCGATTACAAAGACGAATGGGAATCTTCTATAGAGAGCATCTTAAAAAATCTTAGCATTGAAAATGATCATTTAATAGAAGAGTGTAAGAAAAAAAATGAAAAGATTCGATCTTTAGAAGAGCTCCTTAGAGAAATAGAGGAAGAAAATGTAGAAATAATAGATGCCATAGATACTCTCAGCCAACTAGTAGAAGTTCCTGAAGAAGTAATCAAAAGATATCCTTTTTCCAGCTCAACAGAGACCATTGTGCCAGAAGAAACTTCTGCTAAATATGCTCGTAGAATATCTAAAGAATCAGGCTATTCTAGTGAAGAATCAATCTATAGCTCAACAGAAACCATTGTACCAGAAAAGTCTGATGCTGTATTCGTGCAAGCAAATACGCAAATAACAGAATTAGAAAAGAAAAATACGGCATATAAAGAATGGGTTAACTCTTTAGAGAAAAAACTTGATTCTAATCTAACTTTAAATTTTATAAAACGCTCAAAACCTGAGTTGAAAATATTGGAAGATTTAAAGGCTCCTTCATTTAAAAATGTGGAACTAAAACAGGAAAATAAGGAAACCGAGGAGATACTTCAATCTTTAGAAGCTGAGTTAGAAGAGTTAGAACAAGAAAATGCTGAAATACATGCATTATATCAAAAAGGCTTATTAGAGGGAATCTATCAGTTTCAATTAGATAATTTAGAAAAAAGTTTGAGGAATGAACAAAGAAAATTGAAAAGAGTAGGTAATCGTTTGAAGAAACTTAAAACACTAGATCGCGGAAAATATTATACTATATGTTTTTAAATGAACTAGATAGTCAATTTTTCATTAAAAAAGATATTTTAAGCAAGGCAGGGATTTCTCCCTGCTCTTGATTACCAGGTAAGGGACGAAGCTGATTGGTATTCTGTCACACGGGTTTCAAAGAAGTTTTTCTCTTTACCAAGGTCCATTGTTTCACTCATCCAAGGGAAGGGATTTTTTGAGTGATAGACCGCTTTAAGACCAATTCTTTCTAATCTACGGTCTGCAACATATTGCACGTACTCGCGGAACATAGAAGAGGTAAGACCAAGGATTCCTCTAGGCAGGCAATCTTGAGCATAAGCGATCTCTAATTCAACAGCGTGTTTAATTTTTCGAATAATCTGATTTTGAAACTCAAAAGTCCAGAGGTCTGGATTTTCTTCTTTAATTCCATTAATGAGATCGATGCCAAAGTTTAAATGGACCGTCTCATCGCGTAAGATGTACTGGAATTGTTCGCCAATTCCCGTCATTTTATTTTGGCGATGGAAGGAGAGAATCATGACAAATCCACTATAGAAGAAAATCCCTTCCATAATGATGTAGTAGCCAATCAGGTTTTCCAAAAACTTTTGCGCTCCTTGTGTTGTATTGGTTGAGAAATTAGGATCCAAAACCTCAGCTGTTAGCTGCATTTGAAACTCATCTTTAGCTTTAATGCTAGTGATTTCATTATACATATTAAACACTAAACCTTGATCAAGGTTTAAGGACTCACAGATGTAAACGAAGGAATGAGTGTGAATAGCTTCTTCAAATGCCTGGCGCAGCAGGTATTGACGCACTTCAGGGTTTGTTACATGCTTAAAGATAGCCAGTACGATATTATTGCCAACTAAGCTCTCAGCGGTGCTAAAAAACCCTAAGTTGCGCATAATCACTCTGCGTTCATCTTCACTTAAAGTTTTAGCTTTCCAGAGTTCAATGTCTTTGGCCATAGGAACTTCGGTAGGCATCCAATGGTTAGCGCAACCATTCATATAATGTTCCCATGCCCAATTGTATTTAAGGGGCATGAGTTGATTTACATCTACTTGATTGCAATTAATCAGTTTTTTTTGTGCTACATTAACCCGTTTTCTTGTGTCTGTAGTTTCATTCATAGTTATGATCTCCTTATTGGCAACTTTCACATCCTTCATCTAGATTACAACTCTTGCGCTGCAACTCAATATTGCTTGAGGCGGATTTGTGTTTCATCCATCTAGGCTGCAACCCTCGTTTATTGATATCTGTTGTCGATTTTTCAATCTGGGTAGCACCCAAAGAGCGCAGATAATAGGTGGTTTTTAATCCTTTTTGCCAAGCAAAGAAGTACATTTGATGCAACTTCTTGCCACTTGGCTCTGCTAGATACAGATTTAAAGATTGCCCCATGTCAATCCATTTCTGCCGACGACTAGCACATTCAATGAGCCATTCTGGATCAATTTCAAAGGCGGTTAGGTAGACTTGTTTAATTTCTTGAGGGATACGATCAATTTCTGCAACAGAACCATCAAAATACTTAAGATCATCGAGCATTTGTTGATCCCAAATGCCAAGTTCTTTAAGACGATCTACAAGATATACATTAGGAACTGTGAATTCACCGGATAAATTAGATTTAACAAATAGATTTTTGTAAGAGGGCTCAATCGACTGTGTGACTGCTGTGATATTGGAAATGGTTGCTGTAGGAGCAATTGCCATAGTATAAGAGTTGCGCATACCATGATTTTTGATCGATTCACGTACAATATTCCAATTCATACTCGAGGTTTGATCCATGTCAAGATTTTCTCCACGTTCTTTTGCAAGCAGAGAAATCGTATCTATAGGTAATAATCCTCGGTCCCATTTTGAGCCTTTGTAAGAGGAATAGGTGCCTTTTTCACGCGCTAATTCACTAGAGGCTAAAATAGCGTAATAAGAGATCATTTCCATACTTCTATCCGCAAAAGTAATCGCTTCATGACTTGCATAGCTAATATTTAATGCATAAAGAGCATCCTGAAATCCCATCATTCCTAAACCAATGGGGCGATGCCTTAAGTTGGCATGGCTCGCTTCTAATGTAGGATAAAAATTGATATCAATTACATTATCCAACATACGCACGGCTGTGCGAATGGTAGCGCTTAATTTTTCTTCGTTGATTCCTTGGGGAGTCATATGCTGTGTTAAATTAACCGAGCCTAAGTTACATACAGCGGTTTCATCAGAAGAAGTATTGAGCAAAATCTCTGTGCACAAATTAGAGCTATGCACGACGCCTGTATGATCTTGTGCGGAGCGGATATTAGATGGATCTTTAAAAGTGATCCAAGGATGTCCTGTTTCAAATAACATGCTAAGCATTTTGCGCCAGAGTTGAACCGCTTCAACTTGCTTAAACAGCTTGATTTTTCCAGATTTTGTCATCTGCTCGTATTCTTTATAACGATTTTCAAAATCCATCCCGTAAAGATCGTGTAGATCGGGAACGTCACTTGGGCTAAATAAAGTCCAGAAGCCATTTTCTTTCACTCGTTTCATAAATAGATCAGGAATCCAGTTAGCTGTGTTCATGTCATGAGCACGTCGTCTGTCATCACCTGTATTTTTGCGCAGTTCTAGAAAATCTTCAATATCTAGATGCCATGTTTCTAAATAGGCACACATAGCGCCTTTACGCTTGCCACCTTGATTGACAGCAACCGCTGTATCATTGGCTACCTTTAAGAACGGGATAACCCCTTGACTACACCCATTTGTTCCTTTAATAATGGAGCCTGTTGCTCTAATGTTTGTCCAATCATTGCCAATTCCTCCAGCCCATTTGGATAACTGTGCGTTATCGGCGATCATTTTGAAAATACAGCCCAGGTCATCTTGTACCGTTAGCAGATAGCAAGAGGATAATTGCGAATGAAGCGTTCCTGAGTTAAACAACGTAGGAGTGCTTGACATAAAGAGAAAGGTAGAAAGGACATTATAGAATTCGATGGCACGTTCATTTTTTTGCTCTTCTTGCATGGCAAGGCCCATGGCAATGCGCATCCAAAAAATTTGCGGTGTTTCTAGCTTGCGTTGTTCATGATGGATAAAGTAGCGATCATATAGGGTTTGTAGCCCAAGATAGGTAAATTGATCATCTCTTTGTAGTTGCATAGCATGACAGAGTAGATCAAGGTCGAACTTTAATAAATCAGGATGTAGCCTGCTTAGTTTGATTCCTTCTTTAATATATTTTTTAAAGTAGCTGCGATGAGATGATTCCAAATCAGGATCTGAAGAGCTAATTTCCATGGTTTCTCGGTAGAGGACATCTAATAACAAGCGAGCTGCTACTTTAGAATAAGCGGGTTCAATTTCAATTTTTGTGCGAGCTGCCATAATTTGGGCTAGGTCAACTTCTTTTTCCTTAATTCCCTCATAAAAATTAGAGACCGTGTTTTCTAAAAGTTCATCGGCAGATACCAACTCTTCCAATCCACGACAGGCTACTTTAATACGGATAAATAATTGTTTTTCCGTAAGTACGCGCTTATTTAGCTCTTGATCAAGAATCGTAAATTCACGTGTTGTTCTATCTTCTGGGATAGGATAAGAGAACTTGAGCTCATTTTGCCTGCCAAGTAAAGCTCTATGTAAGATAAAGTGCTTTGCTACACTATAAAAATCGGCTTTCATCAATTGTTGCTCGATTTCATCTTCGATCAAAATAGAGCTAAGGATAACCCCTGTTTTAGAAAGGCTCAGAGCTCTGGCAACTACATTCTGTGTGAGCAAATTAATGGCTTCTACCACTTGCTTCGGAGAAAAACCTGTGATTTCCATAGAAGAGCGAAATGCTTTTTCCAAAGAAGAGGCAATTTTCATAGGATTAAAACGCACTTCTATCCCATCTTCTCTAATGATTTTTAAGCTTTGTGCAGAGTCATCGCGCAAGGCTTTATGCTGATCGCGATAAATAATATAATCTCGGGCTACATCATGATGACCTGCTTTCATTAAGCAAACTTCAACCTGATCTTGAATTCCTTCAACCGTTAAAGAAGTTCCTTGGACAGCTAATTTATGCAGATCTTCAATCACTAGGTTAACAATTTGATCGATAGATTGATGCAGGGAAGGGCTAAGAGAGATTTCTTTATTGACTTTCTTGGTATCGCGAAAAGCACATTCAATAGCTCTTAAGATTCTCTCTCGACGAAAAGGAACAATGCTACCATTGCGTTTGACAACAGTAAAATGCTGTAGGGAAATCTGAGGTGAGGAATTACACTCTTGTAATTTTACAGGATCTTCTTGAGTCATTGAACCTTTCATATATTTTTTTGCTCCAAGTGTTTTAGTTTTTTATAAAAGATGGCTTAAGATCTTTGAGTCTACTCGTTATGGCCCCTAGATTAACGTTTTAAGCAATTACAGCGAAGTCTAAAAAACAAAAGATCATTATACTACATATGGTAGTTTATTTGAATCATACACACCATATATAGTAGCCAAAAGCTACTTGTCTAGTAAAAAATATACTTTTTAAAAAGTTATTTTTATGCTTTTCTAAACAAAGAACTTAAGTGATTAGAGTGCAACAATTCTAAGAAACTGATACGATTTTGTATGTAAGAGACAAGACAAAAAGCAGCTTAAATTTTTAAAATTAAAAAGGAGGTTTATGCGAAGGGTTTATCTCATTCCCAACATGATCACAGCTTTTGGTTTAGCTTGTGGGTTATTTGTTATTTTTAAAGTAAATATGGTAGAGCCCGGTTCTGGATTGTTTCAAGTATTACGTATATCTGTGCTTTTATTATTAGTGGCGGCTTTTGCAGATTTATTAGATGGCGCTGTTGCTCGAGCATTTCGAGCAGAGAGCGAATTTGGATTTATTTTTGACTCGTTAGCAGACGCTATATCTTTTGGAGTAGCTCCCTCTGTTTTGCTTCTTAAAACATTATCGTTAGAGCCTGGAACAGGATTGTCTTTTTTAGCCGTTTTAGGAGCTATGCTCTATTCCATCTGCGGTATTTTACGACTCGTTCGTTTTAATGTAAAAACAGCAGAGCCTAAAACCAATGCAGAAGCTTTATCTGCAAAAAAACATTTTACAGGCCTTCCCATTCCGGCTGCTGCTTTAGCCGCGGTTTCTCTAAATCTCTTATTTGCTTCCGACTTTTTCCATAACTATTTTCCTCTATCCGAAGAAGCGCATGCGATCACTTTAAGTATTGTAATGATTATTTTAGGGTATTTTATGGTAAGTCGCTGGAAGTTTCCCAGCTCCAAAGCTCTACATTTTCGAGTTCCTTCTTTTCAGTTGGTTTTTGGAACTGTGATTTCAGCTATTTTTATTTTTTATGGAACGCTTTATTTCTTTCCCATTATGTTAGCCATTGTGACATGGAGCTATATTCTTCTGGGGTGGACCTTATCGATTATCCGCTTGATTGCAGGTAGGAAATCAAAAACTTTAGTGGATTTCGAACCTGAGCATGAGGACTAATGAAGGACCTTGGCATCATTTTATTAGCTATCATTGGATGGGGACTTGTGGCTTTTGCACTTATGAGTCGAAAAAGACTGGAGATTTCCTTAGCTCTAGCTCAGCAAAAAGCAGAAGAAGCATTTAGCTTGGATCTACAATTAAAAGAAAAAGAGAAAGAGGTTTTTACACTTTTGTTGCAGCAAAAAAGCTCTGAGGAAAGACAACAAGCCATGCAGCTAGCAGAACAACATTTTAAGCTTTTATTTCAATCTCTATCTTCTCAAGCATTAGAGCACAATAACAAACAATTTCTATCGGTTGCTGAAACAGAAATTGCTAAATGGCGTATCTCTGCCCAGTCAGATTTGGATAAACGCAAGCAGTCAGTAGAAGAAATGCTTGTACCTTTTAAAGAGACATTAATCAAACTCGATGTAGAAATGCGTAAATATGAAAATGAACGCAAATCTGAGAGAGAGGTTTTTAAAGAGCAGGTGCGTGCTTTAACCGATAGTGAAAAACAACTTAAAACAGAAACAGCTAATCTTGTACAAGTGTTAAAAAATCCTCAGTCTCGTGGTAGATGGGGGGAGATGCAATTAAAGAGAATCGTTGAATTAGCTGGCATGCTTAACTACTGTGACTTTTATGAGCAAAAATATAAATCCACAGAAGAAGCAAGCATCAGACCAGATCTTCTCATTCGCCTGCCTGGTGGCAAACAAATTATTATTGATGCCAAAGTTCCTTTAGAAGCGTATTTAGAAGCTATGTACAATCCTGATGAAAAGATCAAGGAAGCTAAATTTCGCGATCATGCACGCCATATAAGAGCTCATGTCAATGCTTTGAGCAAAAAGAGTTATTGGGAGCACTTTCAACCCGCTCCTGAATTCGTTATTTTGTTTTTACCAGCAGAAGCTTTTTTTAGTGCAGCGCTTGAGTACGATCCTTCTTTAATTGAAGTAGGTGCAGAGCAAGGAGTCATCATTGCAACACCAACAACGCTAATCGCACTTTTGCGTACAGTGTTTTACGGCTGGAGGCAGGAAAACTTATCCAAACAATCAGAGAAAGTAAGAGAGCTAGGTCAAGAGCTATATAAAAGATTGCTTGATATGACAGGACATTGGTCTAGAATGGGTAAAAGCTTGGCTCAAGCGGTTGAATCCTATAATAAAGCAGTGGGGTCTTTAGAGACTCGCGTTTTAGTAACAGCACGCAAATTTAAGGATTTACAATTGCTCTCTGAAGAGATGGATTTAGAACCGTTATCCGAAATTGACAAAAAACCACGAGATTTGCAAATTGCTGAGCTTGTGGCTCCCCTGCATAAAGACAAAGGCTCTTAAAAGCTTGCTTCCTCTGTCTAAATTAGGTTTAGAAATCTTGAAAACAATAGAAGACCTTAAGGAGAGGTTATGAGTAAAGTTGTCCGAGGTATAGGAACGATGATCATTAGTAATGCCAAAAGATTACCTTTAGCAAAAGAAAATCATCAGTCAGCAAAAATCAAATGTTTTGATCTATCATTGTACAAGCTGTAGTCAATCGAGTTAAATTTGATTGTGTATTGGCTTATAATTGATTTGGAGCAAAAAAGAATTTACTATGAAATAAACAAGAAGTACCTGGTTGGAATCAAAGCTAATCGACTAATTGCTCTTTCTAAAGAAGAGAAAAAAAAGGTTAGTACTAAAATCTAAATACATTAACCTTTGAAACTAAGTTTCAAGAGATTGTTCGAGAGCTTATCGGAAAAAGATTATTTACTTATTTGAGAAACAGCAGCTTGAATACATGGCCTAATTCGAAAAAGTTGGGTGCTGGGTCTAGGAACATAAGATAGAAAAGGGTGTTAAAAAAATAATGAGTTCTATAAAATATTAAATTTGAGATTATAAAAGTTTCTGTTAGAGGATTTTAAAAGTCTCTTTAATAAAAAGGTTTATGGAAAAATCAAAAGTATTTGGTGCTTTAAGAAGTGTTTTTTTGCCTGTTCATCGCTTTGAACTTAAAAAAGTTGTTTCCTTGTTTTTCTTACTATTCCTCATTTGTGTAAGTTATGACGTGCTACGAAATTTAAAAGATGTGGTCATTCTAACAGCAAAACACTCTGGAGCAGAGGTGATTCCTTTTATTAAAGTATGGGGAATCTTTCCAGCTGCAATCGGTGCCACTTGGTTATACATTCGCTTGAATCGCTATTTTGATAAAACAGCTGTTTTTTATATTATCATATCAAGTTTTCTTATTTATTTTTTTGTATTTGCTTTCTTTTTGTATCCAAATAGTGAAAAACTACACTTACATGCATTAGGAAATTGGTTGTCTACCATTCTTCCCGAAGGATTTCATGGATTAATTGCTTTAGTGCGTAATTGGGTTTTTACCTCTTTTTATATAGTTTCGGAGCTATGGGCTACTTTAATATTGGGGGTGCTCTACTGGGGTTTTGTAAATGATGTAACAGACGTAGGTGAAGCAAAGAGAACATACGGGATTTTAAATATAGGTTCAAATATAGCCCCCATTTTAGGAGGGTTGCTAGGTTTAATTTTTAGTAAACCCTTTGCTATTTCTTTTTTGCCTACTAATGAGTATCCCTGGAGCCAGACAATTTATCAACTCATTTTGTTAGTGATAGTTTTAGGGATTGCTTGTATGGGTCTTTATGCTTGGATTAATCGCTATGTATTAACTTCTAAAGAAGAAAAAGATACCTGTTTGATCAAGCAAGAAGTAAAAAAACATCTTTCAATTAGAGAAAGCATAAAATATATTCTTCGTTCTAGATATTTAGTCCCTCTAGCAATTATTTTTTTGGGTTATAATATTAGCATTAATCTAACAGACGTCCTATGGAAAGCTCAATTAAAAAGTCTATTTAAAGATCCCAATCTCATGCTTGAGCACATGAATAAAATCACCATGGGAATTGGTGTATTAGCTACTTTTGGAGCTTTATTTTTCTCCGTTTTGATTACAAGACTTGGATGGACTTTTACTGCAGTTATAACTCCAGTAATCATGACTTTTGTAGCAGTTGGGTTTTTTACTTTTATGTTTTGCGCTGATTCATTAGCTGCTTTTTCAGCAACTGTTTTTGGTTTAGCTCCTTTTACAATGGTTGCGTACTGCGGATCTTTGCAGAATTGTTTGAGTAAAGCCTGTAAGTATTCTGTATTTGATGCTTCTAAAGAAATAGCATTTTTACCTCTTAATAGTGAGTCTAAAATCAAAGGAAAAGCAGCAATTGATGGTCTAGGTTCAAGTTTAGGAAAGTCCGGTTCTTCATTAGTTTACCAGGTTTTTATTATTTTAATGGGAAGCATATCTCTTTCGGCTCCTTTTGTAGCTGTTATTTTATTTGTCATTTTAATAGCTTGGGTTATATCTACTTTTTATTTAGGTAAACAATTTAAAGAAATGACTACAGTAGAAAAGCCTATTATTGTGCAAAGTCTATCAGACTCTAATCTATAAAAATGCTAGTTTTAAGGCATCTTTTAAGTTCCTGATAATAAGCACTTTCTCCTTGCCTATGAGATAATAGGCACAAGTTTTAAGGATTTACAACTGCTCTCTGAAGAGGTGGATTTAGAACCGTTATCGGAATCTGAATTAGATTTAGAAATTCTGAAAACAATAGAAGACCTTAAGGAGAGGTTATGAGCAAAGTTGTCCGAGTAGGTGTAGGAACGATGATCATTCGTAATAATACAATTTTATTCGGTCTTCGTTCCAATGCTCATGGGAAAGACAGTTGGTGTTTTCCAGGAGGACATTTGGAATTTGGCGAGACTCCTAAAGAATGTGCTATTCGGGAGACTCGAGAAGAAACCGGATTGATTATTTCACAAGTAAAGCGCGGTCCTTGGTTAAATGATTTTTTTTCAGATTCTCAATACATTACTCTTTTTATGATAGCTTGCTACAATGGTGGTGAAGCTAAAATCAAGGAAAAAAACAAGTTCAAAGCATGGCGGTGGTTTTCTTGTAGTGAACCACCAAATCCTCTTTTTCTACCTATCCAAACTTTTTTAAATATGGGATATCGATTTACTGATTTTTTTGATAAGGATAAAGTTATGAAACAATAAGAGATTTGTAAGAAAAGGAGCTCATATAAGCCCCTTTTACTTCTTAAAATTATTTAACGTCTAAAACAAAATAGGAAGGAAAAGCAAAGTTGTTATTAGGACGTGGTGTAGCAATAAGAGAAACTCTTTTGCCTACTAAGTCCTGTAAATTGACAACAGTGCTATATACATAGGCAAGAGGAATGTCTTTATCACGTAGGATAAAATCGCCGGGTTTGTTTTTAACAGCAGAGTTATAAGCCTCAACAATTCCGGAAATAACATTAGCGGTTATTTGTTGCTCTTGATAGTAGTCCTGTATGTTTTTGTTGTAGTTCATGTTAGTCCAAGTTAAGAAAAGAGCTTCTTCTACATGCTCCCACATCTTCATCTTATCGGTTTGGTTGATGCAAACCGTATTGTCTGCATCAGCTCTACCATCTTCTATATCAGAGAAAGTATCTTGGGTTTGCAGAGCTTCTAAATATTGAATTCTTTTATGTAGATATTTTTCTTGGAAATCCGCTAGAGCATCTTTAGCTTGCTCAGAGACAGCAGCAATATCTCTATATTCATGAATTAATTCATTATAGGCATCTACTCGCTTTGTAAAATCGATTTCATCTACATTTTTATGCAGATCTGATTTTGCAAGTAAATTTGCAGAAGAGAGTTTTTGTTCTGCTGTAGCAATACGCACATCGAATTGCTCTTTTACTTCAGGACCTCCTACATATTCTATGTATTGCTTTGCAACATAAAATTGTACTTGTGGTGGACAGTCAATTTCAAACCACTTTTGATCCTTAGAAGAAATTAAGGGATTGTTTACAGCATAGCCATGATCAAAGAAACCGGCACTAGGAGCATCAACACTCGGTTCTAAGCGAATATTGACGCGACTTCCTTCTATAAAGTTATCCAATACATACTTACGGGAGACATATACTTTGAAATCATTTTGAGGGGAGACCACCCAAAAATCTTCTTTTTCTCCAACAATGGATAAAAGCTCATCTGCTTGCATTTCTGCAACTACATCACCTTCTAAATGGGGATTTAACCGTAATCTGACTTTTCTTCCTCTTACTTTACCAGTAAAAGGTTCAAATGATTCTTGCTGTGTTGAAAGGGAAATTGATTGAGCTTCAGAATTTTGAACAGCTGGTGAATCATTAAATACATCTTCTTGTGCAAATCCATCTGCAAAAAGTACATGGAAGGAAAAAACGCACAAGGATGCGCAAAAAAACTTAAAAGACTTAGACATGCTACTACATTCCTCCTGATCATAATAATCTAGTCGTCATTCTAGGAAGAATTGTTTTTTCCTACCACAAATTTATCGAGTATGACAAAACATTTACAAGAAAATATATGATTTAACCTTATTTAATCCTTAAGATAAGTATTAATAGAAGAAAAAAAGTTAAACAATATCTGCACTCAATACTGCATGAATATGTTTACAACGCATTTCTCCGCAAGTGCATCCAATGGGTTCGCCAATATACACGCTGTATTTTTCATTTGCATCAAAAGGATTTGTCACAGCAAATAATTTATCACCTGTCTGCTCAATATCCCAAGTTTTGAACTTTAAATCTTTATCAGACACTTCTTCTTCAACCTCTTCTGCTTTATTTTGAGCAAAACGACTGATTTGACAATAAGGGCAGTTGCAATGAGGATGTTCAGGCTTAATAAGCAAGCCATTCAGCATAGAGCCATCATCTAAAGATTTTAAAAAGGAAAAAATATGCTCTAAAATATCCTTAGAAAGAAGAGGGGCCTCTGCCAATTGAGAATTGTGCTGTAGAAGCAGGTCTACTCCGGGTAATATTCCTTTAAATGAAGCACTTAAGGTTTTTAAAAAGGTTGTGAGATTCTGAAGAGATTCAGGATCTTCAGCTAATTCAGAAGTATTAATGAGCTCCATCCCAGGAATCATTCCTAGCACCCCTTTTGGCAAGGTCATTTTCTCTTTATTGGATAAAGATTGTTCTTGCTCTAGGTATTGAGAATGCATGGAAAAAATTGCTTCTAGAACACAAGAGGTCAAGTTGGGAATTTGTACACAAGTTCCATTAAGAAGAGCAATACTAAGAACAGGCTTATTCTGCTGATTATCAACATATAAAGCTGCTACATTTTTCCAGGAGGTAGATATATAAGGGGGTATATTTAGCATTTTCTGATTAATTTTCATAAATTTCTCCTTCAAGTACAAAATCCATTATAAATGATCTTCAAGTTCAGCGTCAAGAATTTAGCACTCGAAATAGTCAATTGCTGAAATTACTTCGCAAGTGGTTAATAATAAAACGCTTAAAATTTAGTTAAAAAATTAGGTTGAGTCTAGTAAAAGAGCACGCTATGCTGCACTTTAACCTGAACTAAAGGAGAAATCAAGTGGTTCGTAAAACATTTATCATAGATACCAATATTCTTTTACATGATCCTGACGCTATCATTAAATTTCATAATAATGATGTCGTAATCCCTCTTGCTGTTCTAGAAGAGCTAGATGGAATGAAAAGATTTTCGGATGAGTTGGGAAAGAATGCTCGTCATGTTTTACGTTATATCGATGGGCTAAAAAATGCTCATCCAGGTCAACTGGCTCAAGGTGTATCTATTGAAAATGATATTGTAGTAAAAGTGCAAATGGATACGAAGTCTCTAGATCGAGGGACCTTTCCTTTTTCTTTGGACCGCAGTGCTCATAAAATTGTTTTCAGCGCTTTTAAGTTAAAAGAACAGGGGATTCCGGTTTCCATTATTTCTAAGGACTTTATTGTGCGCGTCAAAGCAGAAGCTGTAGGGATAGAATCACAGGACTATATTAACTTAAGATTTTCTTACGAGAACATCTATAAAGGGTATCGAAAGTTAGATATGAGCAAGAAAGATCTAGATGTATTCTATAAAGATGGGATTCTGCCAATTGACTTGCCTGATTTATATCCTAATGAATATTGCTTGATTAGCTCAAAAGAGCAGTCATCTGCTGTATGCAAATACAACTCCAAAAAAAAACAGCTAGAACCCCTATTAAAACTGCCAAGAGATATCTGGGGTGTTCATCCTCTGAATATAGAACAAAAATGTGCTTTAGATTTGCTTCTACGCGATGATATCAAATTAGTAACCCTTATGGGACCTGCAGGAACAGGAAAAACCCTTTTAGCTTTAGCAGTGGGTTTAAAAAAGGTTTTTGATGATGGGAATCATAAAAAAATTCTAGTAAGCCGGCCCATTGTGCCCTTAGGAAAAGATATTGGATATCTTCCAGGTAGCAAAGAAGAAAAGCTCTATCATTGGATGCAGCCTATTTATGATAACTTAGAATTTTTATGTGAATCAACAGGTTCAGCTAATTCAGCTGAAACACAAAAATGGATTATGGAAAGTAAAAAGATTGAAATGGAGGCGGTAACCTATATTCGTGGCCGTACGCTCCCCAATATGTATATCATCATCGATGAAGCACAAAATCTAACGCCACATGAAGTGAAAACCATTATCTCTCGGGCAGGCCAAGGGACAAAAGTGGTTTTAACCGGAGATCCTACTCAAATAGACAATCCTTATTTAGATAAAGATTCCAATGCCTTGACATATACGGTAGGCAGATTTAAGGAACACCCTATCTACGGTCACATTTTCTTAGATCGCACAGAGCGCTCTGAATTAGCTGCTTTAGCTACAGAGGTATTATAAGCTATCAATGGACGATGTAATAGAGGTGTTGGTTATAGGAGCTGGACCAACTGGAATGATGATGGCAGCAGAAGCTGCTCGGTATGGTCTTTCTTGTCGAATTATCGATAAGGGTGGATCTTATGCAGATCGCTCTAGAGCTATTGGTGTTCAAGCTCGAACTATGGAAATCTTTGGACACTTAAAAATTGCACAGGACTTTTTAGCTCAAGGGATTCAAATACAAGCAGCCGATCCAATTAGTCATTTTCGACGCCTTGCGCAGATTCCCTTAAGCACATTAAGGTCTCCTTATCCTTTTGTATTAAGCCTTGAGCAGGCCAAAACCGAAGAAATTTTGGCTAGATATGCTGCAACACTTGGCGTAAGAATTGAAAAAGGAATAGAGTGTGTTCAGCTCATGCAAAGTGCGCAAGAGGTAGAAGTTGTTCTGCAGCATAGAGAATCGGGAAAAGAAGAAAAAGTAAAAGCCTCTTGGGTAATAGGATGTGATGGTGCTCATAGTCAAGTACGCAAACAATTAGGGCTTATCTTTGAAGGTAAAGCCTTTGCTGATATTTTTTCTCTTGCTGATGTACACATCCTCTGGGATTATCCTCATAATGAATTGAGTATTTTTCTAAATGCTAAAGGGTTTTTAGCCGCGATTCCTCTTCCTGAGCCCAATCGGTATCGTCTGATTTTCCAACTCTTACGCTGCCGAAATCTTTTAAAAGATCATAAAAACTTGCCCTATGGACAAGTGAGTAAAGAGCTAGTTAAAGAACCAAATCTACAAGAAATAGAAAATCTTCTTCAAGAATATGCAGGACAAAATATCCATCTAACAAATCCCATTTGGATGGCAAATTTTCATATTAATAGTCGTATGACAAACACTTATCAAAAAGGACGTGTTTTTTTAGCAGGAGATGCGGCTCATATTCACAGTCCTATAGGGGCACAAGGGATGAACACTGGTCTGCAGGATGTATTTAACTTAGCCTGGAAATTAGCTCTAGTTCACAAAAACAAAGCTTCTTCAGAGTTATTAAAAACCTACGATTTAGAACGTCATAGAGTAGGTAAAACCATTTTAAAAACTACAGAATACGCTTCCTACATGGCAACTATGCATAACCCTATTGCTATTTGGTTGCGCAATCACATAATTTCCTTCTTAAATCGATTTTCTTTTATTCGAAAATCTTTAGCTAAGAGAGTTTCCCAAACAGCCATACGTTATCCAAAAAGTTTTATTGTTGTAGATAAAGGGCATTTTCAAGGTCCCAAAGCTGGTTTAAGAGCTCCCAATGCTCCTATTCTATTCAAGGAAAAACCCTCAGATCTTTATACTATCTGGAGTGGCTCTACCGCATTTCAAATGCTTCTCTTTAATGCTCCAGAAAGTTTGCAGCGCTTTGGATCTGAATTCATCCATGTAATTTCGATAACACCTAGCATGGATCCTACAGGAGAAGCCCATCAAATTTACGGAGCAAAAACCCCTTGTGTCTATATCATTCGTCCTGATGGCTACATTGGATATCGCAATAAAGGAATCGATGCGTTAGATATAAAGGCATACTTTAACTCTATCTTTAAAACCTAGAAACAAAATCAATGATCATTGATAAAAAAATCATAACTCATAAGGATAAACTCAATGCAGATGTGCTTAGCTTTTATCCATATAGGAGATATAAAGGAGTAGTGTTTTAGAAATCCGTTTTTATCCGTCCAAAAAGTAGGGTTTTTTGCGATGCTTTACATCTGAGCAAAGATTTTAAATTTTTATTAAATTATCCAGCATTTGGAAAGAATCGTTTTCTAATGCTGGTAGAGTGGTCCAAATTTCTTTTAACAGGCCCATTCAATAGAGAAGTGCGACAAATAGATTAAAATTTAAAGTGGTCAGAGATGGCTGCAACTTCTATGGTGTTTTTAAGACAAAAAAAATACCAAAGGAGGAGCAAATGCCCAAGGGCTACC